>JBOHHR010000384.1:0-4275 GCA_050725475.1 Gammaproteobacteria bacterium
AAGAGTTGAAAAAGGTCAAACGGGTGCTACAAAAGTTGGATCCTCTAGCGCCCCAGGAAGTGATGCTGGTGATCGACGCTACCAGCGGCCAAAACGTGCTCAACCAGGTGGCACAATTTCACCAGGCGGTGGAGCTTACGGGTATTGCCATTACCAAGCTCGACGGCACAGCGAAAGGCGGGATCCTTTTCGCACTGGCCTATCGATGGCCGATCCCCATCCGTTACATCGGTATCGGTGAATGCTTAGGGGATTTGGCGCCCTTCGAAGCGCAGGCGTTTGTGGACGCCTTAATCGGATCAGACCAGGATAGCGGGAACTCGATCCAATCTTAGCACTCCTACAGCAGGAATGCTAAAATACTCGAAACTTATTATTTACAATGATTCAGTTAGTTATGAATAGCATGCCCGAGCTTCCCATGTGTTTGCCCGTCGGTTCGCTGGAAGCGTACATCCAGTCTGTAAACGGAATTCCTGCGCTGAGTCCAGCAGAAGAGCGCGAGCTGGCCGAACGCTACCAACAGCATAATGACTTGGATGCGGCGCGCCGCCTGGTACTCGCGCACCTGCGCTTTGTGGTGCGGATCGCCCGAGGATACGCGGGTTACGGCTTGCCTCAAGCAGACCTGATCCAGGAAGGCAGCATCGGGTTAATGAAAGCGGTGAAGCGCTATGATCCGGGTGTGGGCGTGCGCCTGGTAACGTTTGCGGTTCACTGGATCCGCGCCGAGATCCACGAATATATCTTGCGCAACTGGCGGATCGTCAAGGTCGCCACCACCAAGGCGCAACGCAAGCTATTTTTTAATTTGAGGAAAGCTACAAAACGCCTCGGTTGGTTGACTAAGGACGAAGCGGAGGATGTAGCTAAAGCGCTCGGAGTCAATAAAACGACCGTGCTGGAGATGGAACAGCGGCTCAACGCCCACGATACCTCCTTCGATTGGACTCCGGGAGAAGATGCCGAAGAAAGCATCAAGCCAGCGCCCGTGCATACACACCCGGATCCAAGCTATGGGCCTGAGGAGCTGGTGGAGGCCGAGGAAACGGGACAGCGCTCCCGGCATGGGCTTAGAGATGCCCTTAGCGCCTTGGACGAGCGCAGCCGCGCGATCGTAACGCAACGTTGGTTGCACGAGGAGAAGGCTACTTTGCACGACCTCGCTGCCCAGTTCGGGGTTTCCGCTGAGCGGATCCGGCAGTTAGAAAAGCGGGCCCTGGAACAACTTCGCGGGCATTTGGAGGCGGTAGCTTTGCTGCCGTCGCCCCCTCCTTGACGGGGTTAAAAAAGGGAAGAACCATAAGACGTGACGTGAAAAAGCTAGCCACGAGCACAGCTCGGGCTTAACGGCTACGGCGAGTTATACGGGTTCCCGAGCGGTACAGGCCCACGCGGTTGCCGGGTTCAAAGTCGGTGAGATAGAGCTCTAGATACACCTCCCCATAGGCGCTCTCCGCCGCCGGCAGTTGGTGCAGCAGCCGCCCGGCGAAAGCCCGGGGTTCAACCTTAAATTCCTTGCGGGCCGAACGATCGACGACACGGATCTCGACACCCGACTGGCGAATTCGGTCGCGCAGCTCGGAAGCCAAATACCATTGGATCTTCTCCCCACTGAACTGCCGGATCCCGGAGAGCAGGGGCGCTACCCTGAGGCGTGTCCCGCGCTCCGAGAAAAGGCTTCGGCGTTGCCGCAGAAGCTGGCCGGCGGCTTGGTGCTGCTCACGCTGATCGCACTGCTCGTCTTCCTCACCGTGCAGCTCTACGGCTACGTCGTGCGCCGGCGTGGCTTGCTGACGCTGACTGATGGGGCAGGTGATGGCCTTGCCGGTGCTGATGCTGCCGGTGTCGAAGGTGATCGACCGCCTGTCGTCGCAGCTGTACGAGATGTATCCGGCGGGCGCTTCGGGCGGTGCGGCTCGCGGTCTCTCCTTGCGTATCTACAATGAGAACCATTCTCACCTGGCGGCGTCCAGCCGGACGCTGACGCCCGATCCCAGCCGTCGATCATGCTCGATGTCCTTTCGCACCGCATCCGTTCGCTCAGCCTCGGCAGCCTCGCCGCGGTGCTGGCGGCGCACAATAAAGTAGGTGGTAATGGCGGTGGTGGCGATCAAGACCTCTTTGGTCAGCACCAAAGCGGCTACAGTTACCCCGAACACGGCAAATACGGCCCATTGCAGAAGGGGAGGCTGGATGCCATAGCCTAAACGCAAGGTTTGGGTCCATAGCACTTGCTCAGACGTATCGAGGCTCACGGCTTCGAACAAGAAGCTGAGCACGAAGGCCATCACGCCAAGATAGGCCAACAGACCAGCAAGCAAGCGCCGAAACCGGAAAAGCGGCCGCTGTCTGCTGCGATCCTTGCCCACAACAGCTGCGCAGGAGCGCCCGCTCGCGGACTCAAAACAGTATGGTGCCGATGAAACGAGCTTTCCCCAATGATTTCCTAGGTCGGTGCCCTGTCTGACGCTAAAATGCCAGAACATGGTCGCTGCCACATTCCAAACGCTCACATGACTACCCGCGCGGAACAAGTGCTCATCATCGGTCCGGCCTGGGTTGGGGACATGGTCATGGCGCAGAGCTTGTTTCGCCTGTTGCTCAAACAGCATTCTGATCTCGCGCTCGACGTGCTTGCCCCGGCCTGGAGCCTGCCCTTACTCGAGCGTATGCCGGAGGTGCGCAGTGCTCGCGAATTGCCCTGGGGGCACGGTGACCTTAAGCTTGCGGGGCGTTATCGGTTGGGGCGGAGTCTGCGAGCCTTGGGCTATACCTGGAGCATCGTATTGCCCAATTCCTTTAAATCGGCCTTGGTACCTTTCTGGGCCCGCATCCCGCGCCGCACGGGCTACCTAAGCGAGGGGCGCTGGGGATTGCTCAATGACGTGCGGCGCTTGGATAAAAGCCGTTTGAAGAGGACGGTACAGCGCTTCGTGGCCCTGGGGCTGCCCCCGAACGCTCCGTTTCCCGAAAACTTCCCCTTACCGGATCTAAGAGTGGATCCGGGGTCTGTGGCCTCTAGCCTTAAGGTCCTGGATCTGGAACGGCCGGAGCGCCTGCTCGCCCTGTGCCCGGGGGCTGAGTTTGGGCCGGCCAAGCGCTGGCCCCCGGAGTATTTTGCTGAGATCGCACAGCGCAAACGGGATCAAGGTTGGGCGGTGTGGGTGTTCGGTTCGGCACGGGACGCGGAAGTAGCGCGCATGGTTTGCGACAGGGCGGGGAGCGGTTGCGTCAACTTGGCCGGGCGCACCACTCTCGGCGAGGCCATCGATCTGCTGTCCCTGGCCTGTGCCGTACTGAGCAATGATTCGGGTCTGATGCATGTGGCCTCGGCACTTAATCGGCCGCTCGTAGCACTGTATGGATCTTCAGATCCTGGCTTTACCCCTCCCCTCAATCCAACTGCCCGAATCGAATACTTGGGGCTACCCTGTAGTCCTTGTTTTAAACCGACCTGCCCCTTGGGCCATCTTGATTGCCTCAGGACCCTCGAACCCGAGCGGGTGATGGCGGCCCTGGACCAACTGCACTGAGTTTGAAGACTGAGTCCGGTTAGCGGTTTCACCGTTATCCGCAACGGAACGATGCTCGGATATCCATTCGTGGAGAGCATTCGTTCCACCTTACCGCTTTGCGATGAATCCCACACCGCGCGTCGCTGGGTAGCTGAGATCCCCTGCCCCGATGATCCAAGATCCCGCAGCGGCGCACCGGTTTCTCCGTGAGTCCCGATGACGTCATGTCACTCTGCGGCGATCGCGATACTGCGCCCGCCACCGGTCCACCTTGTCGAGCACGTCGCGCACCTGGATCCGCGGCATGCGATCGGGACGCGTCTCCATCGAGATGGCGTACGGCTCGCCCGGATCGCCGTAGGCGTCGACGATGAGATCGGGAAACTTGCAGTATGGTCCCGTGCGTTTGGGGTTGGTGTAGCCCATCAAGCTGATGACGGGGCGGTCGAGGGCGACGGCCATGTGCAGCGGACCGGTGTCGGGGGCGATCACAAGCGCCGCACCATCGAGAACGCCGACCAACTTGCGCAGCCCGCAACCGAGCGCCGAGAGGGGCCGGTGCCTAGCGCTCCGCAGGATAACCTCCTCGGCGTGCAGCTCCCGCACCGACCGTCCGCCGATGAGCACCGGCTGCAGGCCATAGTCGGCGGACAGTGCGTCGACGAGCGTGGCCCAGCGCTCAGGGATCCAATCCTTTTGCGGCTTGCTGGTCGCGATCACCAGCGCCGCTGCCGGGCGCGCTATGGGGGCGTAGAAC
>JBOHHR010000385.1:0-8386 GCA_050725475.1 Gammaproteobacteria bacterium
GACAACGCAATGCACGCGCTTAACCTGAAGCCACACGATTTTCATGGTGAATGGAATTACACGCTCGTTCCTCAAGAAGTGTAAACGTTATTTCCTGACAGGCTCTTAGGGATAGACATTCCTCACCTCTGCTACAAAGACGGATACCGGTCGGACGGCAACTGCCGGGCGTGCATGGTAGAGATCGAAGGCGAGCGCGTGCTGGCGCCCTCCTGCTGCCGCAAGCCGGCCGAAGGGATGAAGGTTTACAGCGAAAACACGCGAGCCCGGCATTCTCAACGCCTGGTTTTAGAGCTTTTGCTTTCGGATATGCCCAAGCAGAGCAAATCACCGTACACCCCCCGTTCCGAACTGGACCATTGGGCACGGCATTTAGGAATAGAAACCCCGCGTTTTCCGCAGCGCAACCAGCCGCGGCCTGATATTTCGCACCCGGCCATCGCAGTTAACCTGGATGCCTGCATCCAGTGCACCCGTTGTGTGCGCGCTTGCCGCGAGGAACAGGTCAACGATGTCATCGGCTACGCCTTCCGCGGGGCGCATTCGGCCATCGTGTTCGATATGGGGTGAGCCCATGGGCGAAAGCTCGTGCGTAGCCTGTGGGGAATGCGTGCAGGCTTGCCCGACCGGGGCCCTAATGCCCGCCGGAGAAGTGGGCCTAATGGAGCCGGATAAGGAAGTAAAATCAGCCTGCCCGTACTGCGGCGTTGGCTGCCTGCTGACGTATAAGGTGAAGGAAAACAAGATCATTTACGTGGATGGGCGAGATGGACCCGCCAATCACAGCCGGCTCTGCGTCAAGGGGCGCTATGGCTTTGACTACGTGCATCATGTAGAGCGCTTGACCAAGCCCTTGATCCGCCGCGATGGAGTTGCCAAAACCTCCACCATCATCGGCCCTTCAGAGGTCTACGAACACTTTCGCGAGGCGAGCTGGGATGAAGCCCTAGAGGCGGCGGCGGGTTTACGCAAGATCCGCGAGGATCTGGGGCCGCACGCCCTGGCCGGTTTCGGCTCGGCGAAAGGAAGCAACGAAGAAGCCTATCTGTTTCAGAAACTCGTGCGCACCGGATTCGGCACCAACAACGTGGATCATTGCACCCGGCTTTGCCATGCCTCCTCCGTGGCCGCCTTGCTGGAGACCATAGGCTCAGGCGCGGTCTCCAATCAGGTCGCAGACGGTTGCGAGGCCGAGGTGATCTTGGTTATCGGTGCCCGCCCCAACGCCAACCATCCGGTTGCGGCGACGTTTATGAAAAACGCGGCCAAACGCGGGCAAAAGCTGGTCGTGATCGAGCCCTATGGCTCGGATCTGACCCTGCAGGCAAGCTATTTCCTGCAGTTGAGGCCGGCCACCGACGTGCCTTTGCTGAACGCCATGATGCACACCATTATCAGCGAGGGGCTGCATAACACGTCGTTCATTGAGAAAAACACCAAGGGGTTTGAGGAGCTGTGGGAGACGGTCAAGGAGTACAGCGCCGAACGCGTCTCCCCCGTCTGCGGCATCGCCGCGGAAACCATCAAAGAAGTGGCGCGCCTTTATGCGACCGCGAAGACCGCCATCATCTTTTGGGGCATGGGGATCTCGCAGCACATCCACGGCACGGATAACGCGCGCTGCCTCATCTCGCTCGCCCTGCTGACGGGGCAGATCGGGCGCCGCGGTACCGGACTGCATCCCTTGCGCGGTCAGAACAACGTGCAAGGTGCTTCCGACGTCGGCTTGATCCCTATGGTGTACCCCGACTACCAGCCGGTGGCGGACGCCGGTGTACAAGCTCGGTTTGAGAAGCTCTGGGGCACAGCGCTGAACCCCAAGCCGGGGTTGACCGTGGTGGAGATCATGCACGCCATCCATGACGGCAAGCTACGGGGTATGTATATAATGGGGGAAAACCCCGCCATGTCCGATCCGAATCTGCAACATGCCCGCGCGGCCCTGGCGCACCTCGACCATTTGGTGGTGCAGGATATCTTTTTCACCGAGACGGCCGGGTTTGCCGATGTGATCCTGCCGGCTTCCGCCTTCCCGGAAAAAACGGGGACCTTCACCAACACCGATCGCCGGGTGCAGCTAGGCCGCCAAGCCATCGATCCACCCGGAGAAGCACGCCAGGACTTGTGGATCATTCAGGAGATCGCGCGCCGGATGGGCCTGAGTTGGGACTATGCGGGTCCGGAAGATGTCTTTGAAGAGATCCGCCAGGCGGTACCCAGCGTGGCAGGCATGACCTGGGAGCGGCTGGAACGCGAGGATTCACTGACCTATCCGTTACTAGAAGAAGGCGATCCGGGCGAGCCGGTCATCTTCCAGGACGGGCACTTTCCCACCCCCAGCGGCAAAGGCCTGTTCGTGCCGGTGAGCTACACCAAAGCCGCCGAGCTGCCCGATGTGGACTACCCCTTCGTGTTTATCACCGGCCGTCAGCTCGAGCATTGGCATACCGGCAGCATGACGCGGCGCTCTCGAGTACTGGATGCCATAGAGCCGGGACCGAGTGTTTTCATCAATCCGCAGGATCTGAAAAGGTTGGGCACCAAATCCGGGCAAACCCTGGTGATCGAATCGCGCCGGGGCCGGATTGCCGCCACCGCCCGAGCAGATGCTCACATGCAGGCCGGCACGGTGATGATGCCGTTTACCTTTGTGGAAGCCGCCGCCAACCTATTGACCAACGAAGCGCTCGATCCGTACGGCAAGATCCCAGAGTTTAAGTACTGCGCCGTTAAGATCAAGGCCGGCAAGCGCTGGGAAGATACACCTGAAGCGTCCGCATTAGCCGTTGTCTAGGCTGCGGGTGGCGCATTCAAATGTCATATAAAGAAACGCTTTGTGCTAATAGCCACAGGCCTACGCGGTGGCGCCGTCAATTGGCCAGGCTTCCCAACAGCGCGGTGATAAAACGCTCAGGTTGTGTGGCCAATGGCCAGCATCTGGAATGGTCAGAAGGCTTGCGTTTACGAAATAACGCGATTTCGGCTCGATGTTTAATCTCGGGATGGTGCCCCTGGCAGAATTCAAAGCGCATGCGCTCGCACCGGTTTGGCAGCGCGTGGATATCGTCAAAGTGAACACTTCCAGGGAACGGAAAACCATCGCCGCTTCGCCGAACGGCTGGATCCCGTCTGGCGCCCGAAATACCTCGCCTCCCCAGGCGGATTCAAAACACCTCGGATCTTACGAGACATCGCGAGTCTAATCGCTCGCGTTAAGGTTTGATGCTGGACTGCTCTCCATTGGCGACGGCACCATGGCGCCCCTTTGGCATCCAGCACAGCTTGCCCGCGCCTCAGTATTGAAGCCTCACTATCAAAGGCCAAACCAGCTCTTATGCTCTGACCGTTATGCCTGGGCCATCCCTGGGTCTGAGCTCATCCCAAGAAAGGGCTATTTTCGTGGCAGCCTCCTCGGCCGCAGCATGTTCTCCGGGGTCAGTAGCTCATCCAGCTCTTCTTTCGAGAGCAGCCCCTTTTCCAACACGATGGCATAGACCCCACGGCCTGTCTCCAGGGCTTGCTTGGCCACCTGAGTGCTGATCTCGTAACCGAGCACCGGGTTGAGGGCGGTCACCAGCCCGATGCTGTCCATGCGTCTCAAGGTCTCCATGCCGTTTTTGAGCATCTCGATCGATTCGAATAGGCTCTGCACGATGACCGGTTCCATCACGTTTAATTCCAACTGCCCGGCCTCGACCGCGAGGTTCACGGTCAAGTCGTTGCCTATCACCTTATTAAACGCGATCTGATTCACCACTTCGGGTATGACCGGTGCGTGACGGATCTCTCGGTCGACCAGATACCAGGGATCCGGCGGCACGGGATCGGCTTTCAAGCCATTCGCAACGACAGCGCTTCTCGCCATGCTCGGTTCCAAGAAACGCGGTCAGGACACCTCTCCCGCAGATAATCGATCTGACGCAGCAAGGTGCTGAGCTGCGATGGAAAAGCCCGAAAGACGCAGCGTTATTCACCTGTTCGATCCCATGCCGCATACCAGCCCGTTTGACATCAACATGGCGGTGGATGCCGGTTTCGAGGTGGTGATCCCGTACACGGACGTGAAGCTGGAGCAGGTGCACGCTCTGGTGCACGATGCGATCTTCTCCCGCGGTCCGGCTGGGGTTAAACGCACCGGGATCTTCATCGGCGGGCGCGATATCGGGCTCGCCATGACCATGCTGGAGGCGACCAAGAAGGCCATGGTGCCGCCCTTTCAGGTGTCGGTGCTGGCCGATCCGAGCGGGGCTTTTACCACCGCTGCCGCCTTGGTGTCCTGTGTCGAGAAGCAACTCAAAGCCAAGCACAACAGAGAGCTCAAGGATTGCCCGGCGGTTGTGTTTGGGGGCACCGGCCCGGTGGGGATCGCCACCGGGGTGATCGTCTCCCTGTGTGGCGCCGATACCACCTTGGTGGATCATCTCAACATCGAAAACGCGCTGCGGGTAGCCGCGGAGTACAGCCGGCTGTGCGAGTGCCGCCTGCGCGGCACCTTCGCAGGCTCCGATGCCGACAAGGCCTATCTGCTCGGGGATGCGGAGGTGGTGTTTTGCACCGCCAAGGCGGGGATCGAGGTGTTGAACCCGAGGGTTCTTGCCGATGCCAGAACCCTTAAGGTGGCGGGGGATGTCAATGCCGTTCTTCCGTTGGGGATCGCCGGGATCGCGCTCAACGATTGCGGCGCCCCGCTCCTGCATGCCGGCCACTTACCAGGAGCGGTGGGGATCGGCGCCCTCGCCGTAGGCAACGTGAAATATCATCTGCAGCAAACTTTGCTGCAGATGATGCTCGAGAGCGAGAAGCCAGCCTTTTTTGACTTTCGCCGCGCCTTCGAGCGCGCGCGTCTTATAGTCTAACCCGCGCCGGGTGATTGGGATACAATCGCTAGGCGGAGCTTAAGATGTACCTAACCGTGGAGGGCTAACAATGTCCGAGCCAAAAGCACCCCCGGGAGGAGCGGAGACTCCCGCAACGGGCGAGAATCAGGCGATCCGGGAACGGGTGCGGGAATTGACCAGCGAGGTCTTGCAGCGGGGGCGGCTGGACACCGAAGGTGTCCTGGAAGTCATGCGCGCGATGACCGGCGGCGCGGGGTTTGAGGCAGAGATCCCAGGTGCCGAGGCCCGGCAGGCGCTCGCCGATGGGATCAGGGAGCTCGATCAGGCGCTGCTGAAATCCGCGAACGCCGCGCACCTCGCCCTCGATCAGCTCGCTCAGAAGGGTGGAGACTTCTCCGACAACGACCTCAAGGAAGCCTTAGCGCGCCTCACGAAGCTGCAGGAAGATTTCGTCGCAACCGTGAATCGCCTCTCCGAGGCGGCGAGCGGTGGCCTGCAACGCGAGCTGGTCGAGCTCGCGGCTCACGTCCAGCGGGTGGGCGCCGACGCCGGCGCCCGCGTCGCGACCGTGGTGAATGAGTTTGCGAACCGCTTCGGCAGCAGCTATCGCGAGAGCACCACCTCGGGGCTGGAGGCGGCCCGCGAATACAGTGCTCGCATGGCCTTCCTCGTAAGCGGTGTCCTCGCCGGGGTGGCGGACGCGCTGCGCGAGCAACCCGAGACCAAGACGGACACGTAGGCCGCATGATCTTGGGGGCGAGCAGCGCCGTGCGCGATCTGCCCCGACTGCACGAGATCACCTCGGTCTTTATCCGCCACGGGTTGGGCGATCTCGTGCGTCGGGCGGGGATCGCCGGCTTCCTGGAGCGTGCCGGCCAGATCCTGCACTGGGGCGAGCGGGGCGAGGTCGTGCATCTGGAGCCCCAACAACGCGTTCGGCTCGCCTTTGAAGAGCTCGGGCCGACCTTCGTCAAGCTCGGTCAGATGCTCTCGACGCGCGAGGATCTGCTCCCGCGGACGTGGACAGAGGAATTCGAGCGGCTCCAGAGCGAGGCGCGGCCGGTCCCGTTCGATGAGTTGCTCCCTCTGATCGAGCAGGCCCTGGGTCGCTCCCCCTTCGAGGTCTTCCTCGAGGTTGAGCGTGAGACCTACGCCTCTGCCTCGATCGCCCAGGTGCACCGGGCAAAGTTACCGGACGGCACCGCGGTGATCCTCAAGATCCGCCGCCCCGGCATCGTGAGCAACATCGACGCCGATCTGAGGATCTCCGCGCATGTTGCGAGCCTGGTCGAACACGAGATCCCCGAGGCCCGACGCTATCAGCCTGTGCGTATCGTCGCCGAGTTCCGCCGCTCGCTTGAGCGCGAGCTGGATCTGGCGGTTGAGGCGCGCAACATCGCACGCTTCGCGCGCCACTTCGCCGATGATCCGCACATAATGATCCCGCGCGTGTACCCGCAGTGGACGAGCAGCGTGATGAATGTGCAAGAGCACATCGCGGGGATCCGCGGCAACGATCTCGGGGCCATCGACGCGGCCGGGCTCGACCGCAAAATACTCGCCGCGCGCGGTGTCAACGCCGTACTCAAAATGATCCTGGTCGACGGCTTCTTCCACGCCGATCCGCACCCGGGCAACGTCTTGTACCTGCCCGGCAACCGCATTGCGATGATCGATTTCGGCATGGTGGGGCGTCTGACCCCCGTGCGCCGCGGCCAGATCGTCGATTTGCTTGCCGGGATCGCACACCAAGATGAGGAGGCGATGCTGGAGACCTTGCTCGACTGGACCGGCGACGAGGTGGTGGACGAGACCCAACTCGCCGCTGACCTAGGGGAGCTCGCCTTCGACTATGTCGATGTTCAAGTAAAGGATCTGCGCATCGGGACCCTGCTGCACCGGGTGGTGGCCATCATGCGCGAGCATTCGATCCTGTTGCCGGCCGATCTCACCCTGATGTTCAAGGCCCTTATCACCTTGGAGGGCCTCGGCCGCCACTACGATCCGGAGTTCCAGCTGATCGAGCGCATCAGGCCGTTTGTCGAACGGGCGATGGAGGAGCGGTATCGGCCCGCCACGGTCGTGCGGCGCGGACAGGCAGCCCTAGGCAATTATGCCAGCCTCCTCACCTCGGTACCGCGAGACGTGGCGCGACTCATCAAGGATGCGCGGCGCGGCCGTATGCGCGTTGACCTCGATCTTAAGCGCCTCGACAGTTTTGGCCGCCGGCTCGACAGCACCATCGACCGCATCACCATCGGCCTCATGACCGCCTCCCTCGTGATTGGGTCCTCGATCGTGATGACGGTGCAGGCGGGGCCTACCGTGTTCGGTTTACGGCTGCTCACGGTGCTCGGGCTGCTGGGCTATCTGATGGCGTTTTTCAACAGCCTGTGGATCATCGTCTCCATATGGCGCTCGCGCCGGGAGTGAGCTGTGTCCAGCGCGCAAACCCAGCGCCCGGCTGTTCCAGCGCCAGAAAGTCGGTCCGGGATCTCCGATCCCGAAATGCTCGAGCGGGGCTGAAGAGCAAGCGGGACACCTTAACGCCGAGCGCCCATGAGCGCTCAACCTATTTACATAGCGGATGAAATAACTATACTGCATTGCAGCAATTACAGTTGCATCTTCTCGGTTCCAAAATCCATATTCTTACCCAGAGTCAAACGTGGTAAGTAACGCAAAACCCAATCCCTCGACTGGTTGAATCGCATCGCAAACGGCGCCAAAGACTTCGGCCTTCTTGATGGCGATACCCTGTTCAAACGTGACATGCATCCTCTTGCCCTCAGGTTGTTAAGAACGTTGTTAGTTTCGTCAGGATCGGATCCATTCCGCGCCGCGGGCATGCAGTACCCGCGTCCGAAGGTGCCCCCGCGTCACCGTACCGAGGCCTGAGCTAGGGGAGTTACCGGATATGCGTTATGGCTCGCTTGGTGGTGGCACAACGAGAGCCGCGTCGCTTATTTCATAAACAGATGCTCCAACGGGATTGCTAAGCCTATGTGGTCCATCGATGCCTGTTCTTTGGGAGACAACGACCCGTCCGGAGCACGATCGGGCGCGGTGGCCCGCTCCCTCCAGAGTGCGGAAAGTCACACGCCGCGAGCGCCAGTAGGGAAATGATAAATAATACCTTCTTCATGCTTTTCATGCGTAACGCCTGTTAAGCCTTACTGCTTCGGCTTGTTGCTATCCTCAGGGTTAGCCATCATTCATTTCCAGCCGAAATAGATGATCAACGCCACGATGAGGACGAACACGATCCCCACCCACCACGTGGGTGCCGTACTCCATCATCTCTTGGGCATGAAAGCTTCCAATCTGCCCCGTGAACCCTTGCACGATAACCGCCGTCATAGCGTGGATAAGTCCGCCGGACCCCCCGTACAGAACACGACCGTCCTGGTTGCCCAGGTGCGACACTCACCTAAAATCGGGTCGGCCGTGTCCACTTGATTTCGGAGCCAGTGCGACCAGGACAGGCTGGTCGAGGAGGAATGGGGTATGCGATGACTCTATGAAACCTCGTATGTCGTCCAGCGGGT
>JBOHHR010000386.1:0-5075 GCA_050725475.1 Gammaproteobacteria bacterium
GCGCCGCCTTGATCTTCAACACCATTTCATCGCTCGCGATAACCTGCTTGCCGCTGAAGTGACCACAGCGTTTAGGAAACACCTGATCTTCCAAGATGATCCCGGCCGCCCCAGCACTCTCGAACTCTACAACACAGCGCACCACATTGTGCAAGTCGCCGTGGCCGGTATCGCCATCGGCGATAACGGGGATGGAAACCCGGTGCGCCATGCGCCGCACCGCATCCACCATTTCGCTCATCCCCAGGAAACTGAGATCCGGCAGGCCATAGAGGCTCGCGCTGGTGCCAAACCCGCCGATGAAAACCGATTCAAACCCTGCTTGCTCGATCAGCAGCGCGGTCAACACATCGTGCGCCCCAAGAGAACGGATAATGCCAGGCTGCTGCATCAATGCGCGCATCGTTTTGATAGCCGTCTGTTGTCCTGTCATGACCACCTTTCCCTCCTTTTATCGTCTTGGGTGACAAATCCCGCCAGAATGTGCGTGTTAACCAACGCCAAGGGGGCAGGCGCGTTTTCGCATCTGCTGGCCCTTAAACAGGTTTAGGGTCAAGCTCAAGGCTAATCCCCAGATGATAAAGCGAGCGCGATAACCACCCCAAAAATCGACGGCAGGAACAACAGCTTTTCGTCACCACCTGGGGCCTCAGATTGTGAGCCTAAACGGATCGCAAGTAAATTGATGTCAGAATGCATTGTATGACAAGGGCACAGATAAATAGGGTGCAAGGCTTGCGAGCGATCCCGAGATATTGCTGGGCGCACGCTCCGTCCGGTTCGCTGCGGGGACGGAAAAGGCCCTTTGGACGGAACGGAAAACTTGCTATAGTTGCGCCAAAAAGCAACTCCTTGGGGTATGACTTGAGAAGGATAAACGTGATTCCGACCTCAAACAAATCGCGGGCACCCGATGAGCGGATCGTCTGGTTGGATACGGTGCTGTTCATCACCATGCACTCGCTGGCTGCTTACACGATATTTTTTCATTTCGCATGGAGTGGTGTCTGGCTTGCGGTCGGTTCCTATTATTTGCGCATGTTCGCGCTTAGTGCGGGTTTCCACCGGTATTTCTCGCACCGCTCGTTCAGCACCAGCCGGGTGTTCGCGTTTTTGCTGGCATTCTTAGGAGAGTGCTCGCTGCAGAAAGGCGTATTATGGTGGGCCAGCCATCACCGCCATCATCACCGTTTTTCCGATCAACCAGAGGACGTGCATTCCCCACTGCATAAGGGTTTATTTTGGTCTCACATGGGTTGGATCCTGTGTGACAAATACAAACCCCTAAACCGGTCCATGATAAGGGACTTTCTCGTCCACCCAGAGCTGGTGTGGTTGAACAAGAACACGTGGCTGCCGGCAAATACCTATATTGCCACCTTGATATGGCTGTTTGGGTGGCCAGGATTGCTTTGGGGGTTCATCGTATCAACGGTCTTTTTATGGCACGGTACGTTTACCATCAACTCCTTGGTTCATAAATGGGGCACCCAAGTCTACAAGACGGATGATAACTCGAGAAATAACCTCATCGGAGCGATCCTCACCCTGGGTGACGGCTGGCACAACAATCACCACTATTCCCCCGTTTCGGTTCGGCATGGGTTTCGCTGGTGGCAGATCGACCCTTCCTTCTACATGCTCTGGGTGCTGGAACGGCTAGGCGTGGTGTGGGAGTTAAAACGCCCCAACCCCGCTCGGATCGGCCCGGCTATCGCCTGATGCGCCGTGCTGGGAAAACAGCCGATCGGTCTTGCCCGCCATAATGAAATCATTGACATGCAAGCCACCGATTTTGTGGGACCACCAGGTTACGGTGACACTGCCGTATTCCGTTAGAAGCGAGGGATGATGACCCTGCTCTTCGGCAATGATCCCAACTTCATTGGTGAACGCCAAGGCTTGCGCAAAGCTATCGAAGCGAAAACGGCGGCGCAGACGCTTGCTCCCATCTTTTTCCAAAATTTCCCACTGGGGTACCTGCAACAGCAGTCTGGCCATCTCCGCTTCGGTAACCCGAGGCGCATCCACTCTGCAAGCCTCGCAGTGCATGTTAGCGATACTGTTGTTTGGAACGGTCATTTGAGCCTTCTATTTTTTTGCGATCAGGTTGGAGGACAACCATGTTAACGATAAGAAACGTGCATCGCCTGCTGGGTGGAGTTGTCGCCATCCTGGTTATCGCGGCGAGCCCACCCGCTCTTGGACAAACACCTCCTGGCCAACAAAAGATCCGAATTAGCTTTAACACACCCAAGAGGCCGGACTCCAACCCCTATTACCTGATGTTGCGCTGGCGTTCGGACGAGGGGAGAAGCGATGATGCCACGGGTTTCGCCATGATCAACGGACCGGGTCACCCGCTCGCCGACAGCGGGGATCTCCAGCGCAAAAAAGATCACGGACAACGTCCTTAAAGCGATTTACATCCACCCACCTTGTGCGCCAAGGCGCATCCGTGCGGCAACTTGCACAAGATAATAGCTTAATGCCCGTGATCGAGATAGAGAATAGCGCCGGATTCACTCTGATCGGCGTGATCACCAAGGACGGCTCCAATGCAACCGTGAAGCTGGAGTCTTTGGCTCAGCCCTTTGGGAGCGATGGTGGCTCGGTTTCCATCGATGTATTTGGGGATCCCGCCGGTGGTTCGCTTCAGATCCGTGCCGGCGAGCGCCCAGCCATAAGCGTTGCGACCACAAACAGCAATCCGGAAGACATCGAAGCGCTCGCGGTGCAGCAGCTCAACACCGGGGAAACCGCGGCATCGCTGGCGAGTTCGGCGTTAGTGTCTGATCCCATCGAGCCCACGCTCGGTTTTGATGGAAGCGAAATACGCTTTCCCACCCTCCAGATGGCCTCCATGTCCGTTGCAACGGATGACCCGGGGCTGGGCATTATCGCGCGCCTGAATCTCGGCGATGAGGCTGCCCTTGCGCTATCGTTTTATCAGCGGGCAGCGGGGTTGGGGTTGGGGATTCTGTTGCTAATCGCTTCCTTAGTTCTTTTCGCACGCTGGCGTGAGAGGAGGATGAGGCGGAGATCGTGAGAACTCAGAAAAGCGGGAACTCCCAGTGGGGGTAGGCTTGTAAATCTCCAGGGCGTTAGCTGGTGGCACTCCTTGCTTCTGCGCGCGACTCCGGTAGCGCTATGTTGAGCTCAAGGATCTCGCAATCGCCTTCTGTTTCGAGACTGACTTGGACCTGATCGAGATCGATATCGAAGTACTTGGAAACCACCTGTAGCAGATCACGCTTCAATGCAGGCAGATAATCGGGCCCATCCCGATCGGAATGTTCTCGCGCCAGGATGATCTGTAACCGTTCTTTCGCTACGGACGCCGAGTTTTTCGATCTGCGATGAAAATAGTTCAGAATAGACATAGGCATTACGTCCCGAAAAGCCGACTCAAAAATCCCCTCTTCTGACGATCTACGAAGCGCATCTCACGCTCTTCCCCGAGTAATCGTGCAACAAGATCGTGGTAGGCCTGGCCACTCGGACTCTTCTTGTCGTGGATGACCGGAACACCCGCGTTGGATGCGTTAAGTACGGTTTCTGATTCCGGGATAACGCCTAGGAGCGGGATCCCCAAAAGCTCTTGCACGTCTTCAATACTGATCATTTCTCCTATGTGCGCACGCCGCTGATCAAAGCGACAGATCACTAAATGCTCTCTCACCGGGTCCCTACCTTCCTCGGCGCGCTTCGACTTAGAAGCTAATATCCCTAACATGCGATCAGAATCGCGCACCGAAGACACTTCCGGGTTCGTCACAATCAATGCTTCATCGGCAAAGTAGAGCGCCATGATGGCGCCCCTCTCGATGCCGGCCGGTGAATCGCAGACGATAAAATCGTAGCCTCCTCTGAGCTCATCCAATACCTTGCCCACACCTTCGCGGGTCAACGCCTCTTTATCGCGAGTCTGAGAGGCCGGCAAAACCAACAAATTATCGCAGTTCTTATCTCTGATCAGCGCCTGTCTGAGATTCGCTTCACTGTTTAATACATTGACAAAATCATACACGACACGCCTTTCACAACCCATGATCAAGTCAAGATTACGCAGTCCGACGTCGAAATCGATCACAACGGTCTTATGTCCCCGCTGGGCAAGCCCAGTCGCAACATTCGCGCTTGTTGTGGTCTTCCCGACGCCGCCTTTGCCCGAGGTAACGACGATTACTTTGCTCAACCCTAGCTCCTCAGAAAACTCATGAACCAACAGCCCTGTTTTTATTAGTGCTCGGAGGCTGCCAGTGGCACCACCTTAAGTCGTTCCTCTTCGAGGTAGACCTGTACCGGATTTCGGTGGAGATCATGAGGCACCTCCTCTTCGTATATTTGATAATGACCGGCTACCGCAACCAATTCTGCCTCCATACTTTGGCAAAAAATTCTTGCTTGAGCATCGCCCATTACGCCAGCCAGCGCCCTGCCACGTAGCGGCGCATAAACGTGAATATGGCCGTCGGCTACAACTTCAGCCCCCGCATTCACCGGAGCCAAAACAATGAGATCACCGCCGGCCGCGTATACTTGTTGACCGGAACGTACAGTCCTTTTGACAACCTTCGTAGTTTGCTCCCGCTGGATTCGCTTTTGGGGATCGCTTTCCGCTTTTGCAGCGTTATTGTCTATTCTCGCCGGCAGATCCTGGCTCACACCTCCTTGCATGATGGCTATCCCCCCTTTAACAGCTTCTAAGCGCTGCTCGGGACACGCGTTGCGCACCCCCACCGGTATTAGCCGTAACGTCTGCAACAAAGCTATCAGCTTGAATAAATCCGGCCGCTTGTCTTTGCTTTTTAGCGGCTCTAGATCAACGACAACGGGGGCATTCTCAAAAAACCGTGGTCCCTGAGCTAGACATTCCTTCAGTTGCGCTTCAACGGCGTCCAGCTCTGGGCTTTGTATACGAACCACGGTCAGGGTGAATACCGACCCCTTTAGCTCTGCGGCTGGCAGGCCGGCTTCTGGTAAAAACACTCTCCCGGTTTGGTTTTCTTCTATTTCTGGACTCGATATCATCATAACTGCGCAGAACTCTCGCCTCGCTTAAAGCCAGTTCT
>JBOHHR010000387.1:0-9096 GCA_050725475.1 Gammaproteobacteria bacterium
GAAATCTACCGCAAAGAGGGCGATGACATTTACGTCCGTTTCAAGGTCCACCATTGGTTAGGGGGCGGTTACACCTATTACGCTCACCATACTTATCCGGGAGCCTCTCAGGGATGGGGCACATGGAGGCTAGATTACAGTCTCCGGTCCGACTTCGACGACTCGGTCGGGTTCTGGCGCGTCACGCCTGTTTCCGGCCATCCCCGTCAAAGCGACGTCGTTTACTCCGCACAGCTTAAGCTCAGGACATGGGTTCCCGAATTCCTCAAGCGCGTGGTCGCTAAGCGCGGGCTGCGAGAGGTAACCCACTGGTTAAAGCAACGAGCGGAGGCGAGGGCAGAGGCCCAGCTCAAATAAGCGAAGTTTCCCCGCCCCACGTCTTATCCGCCCGCCGCCATCCCTAATCTACACGCTTCACCTTACGTCATGAACAAAGAAAAGTTATTCGTGTTATTCAGCATCGCCCTGCTCTTGGCCCTGTTTTTTGCTTTCGACTTGGGGCAATACCTGAGCCTGGATTTTTTCAAATCACAGCAAGCACGTATCGATGCTTATTACCAAGCGCAGCCCTTGCGCTTAGGTGCAATTTTTTTCGCGCTGTACGTCGCAGTGACCGGTTTATCCTTGCCTGGAGCCGCCATCATGACGCTGGTCGCCGGTGCGATCTTCGATCTCTTTTGGGGCACGGTGATCGTATCCTTTGCCAGCAGCCTCGGCGCCACCCTAGCCTTCCTCGCGTCTCGTTTCTTGTTGCGCGATGTGGTGCAGGCCCGTTTTGGCGACAAGCTCAAGGCCATCAATGCCGGCATCGAAAAGGACGGGCCCTTCTATCTGTTCATCTTGCGCCTGGTTCCCGCCTTCCCCTTTTTCGTGATCAACCTGGTAATGGGACTGACCCCGATCAAAACCGCCACCTTCTACTGGGTGAGCCAGCTCGGCATGCTGGCCGGCACGTTGGTTTACGTGAATGCCGGCATCCAGATCGCGAGCATCGATTCCGCGGCTGGGATCTTATCGCCTAGCCTCATCGCCTCTTTCGTTCTGCTGGGGCTGTTTCCGCTGCTCGCCAAGAAGCTGGCCGAATACGCCAAGGCGCGTCAAGTCCTGCGCCGCTTCCCCCGCCCCAAGCGCTTTGACCGCAACTTGGTGGTGATCGGCGCGGGTTCTGCGGGACTGGTGGCTGCTTACATCGCCGCTGCGGTGAAGGCAAAAGTGACTTTGATCGAAAAACACAAGATGGGGGGCGATTGCCTTCACACCGGCTGCGTACCGTCCAAAGCTTTACTGCGCTCGGCCAAGTTTCTGGCCCACGTCAAGCGCGCGAAGGAGTTTGGGTTTAACAACGCCCAGGCCCAGTTCGACTTCGCCGAGATCATGCAGCGGGTTCAGCGCATCGTGCGCGCAGTGGAGCCGCATGATTCGATCGAGCGTTATAGGTCACTCGGCGTCGAATGCATTCAAGGTGAGGCCCGCATCACCTCGCCCTACACGGTGCAGGTGAACGGCAAAACGATAACTACGCGCAGCATCGTGATCGCCGCCGGCGCTCGGCCTTTTGTTCCTCCCATTCCGGGTCTTGAAGAAGCCGGCTATCTCACTTCAGACACCGTGTGGGAATTGCGTCACTTGCCCGGTCGTCTGGTGGTCTTGGGCGGCGGGCCTATCGGCTGTGAGCTGGCTCAAGCCTTCGCTCGTTTCGGCAGTCGCGTGACCCAAATAGAAATGCTGCCGCGTCTCCTGCCGCGCGAAGACCCCGAGATCGGGGCGATGATCAAAGGGCGCTTCGAAAGCGAAGGAATCGATGTACGCCTGGGCTACAAAGCTTCCGAATGTCGCGTGCAGAACGGACGGAAAACACTCATCTGCACGCGCGCCGGCGAGAACAGCGGGGAGGAAATCACAGTTGAATTCGATGCCCTGTTGGTCGCGGTAGGACGCATCGCCAATACCGAAGGCTATGGGCTGGCGGAGCTGGGTATCTCACTGACCCCTGCCCGAACCATAGAGACCGATGATTATTTGCAAACACGCTATCCAAACGTCTACGTCTGCGGCGACGTCGCAGGCCCGTTTCAGTTCACCCACACCGCATCCCATCAAGCGTGGTACGCGACAGTAAACGCACTGTTCGGCAGTTTCAAGAAATTCCGCGCGGACTACTCGGTGATCCCCTGGGCCACCTTCACCGATCCGGAAGTCGCCCGCGTGGGGCTGAACGAGCAGGACGCCAAGGAGCGAGGGACCCCCTACGAGGTGACGACTTATCAAATAGCGGATCTCGATCGCGCCATCACGGACGAGGAAGCACACGGGCTGGTGAAAGTGCTGACGGCTCCGGCCAAAGATCGGATCTTAGGCGCCACCATCGTCGGTGATCACGCCGGTGATATTATTGCCGAGTACGTCGCCGCCATGCGGCATAAGCTCGGCCTCAATAAAATCCTAGGCACGATCCACATCTATCCCACCCTGGCGGAAGCGAACAAATTCGCCGCCGGTGCATGGAAACGCGCCCACGCCCCCCAAACTCTGCTGCGCTGGGTGCAGCGCTATCACCAATGGCGACGGGGTACGGGGAGTGGTGCAAGAGCGATCTGAAACGGGGCCACGAGATCCGATCAGAAGACAGACCATCCACGGGAGTAACCATGCGCCCGAGACGATCACTGGGGTCGCGGTTGGGTCTCGACAGCCTCTTTACGTAAGGTCGCCGGATTTCTCATATGATTCACAGGTGAAGCGAGAATGGCGTTATTCGCCGTTACACTCTCGGCCGGGCTAGCTCCGCGTATTGGGGGTCCCGCCTTTGACAAACTCGTACGCGACCCACAGCCCGGCGGACAAAAGCAGCAATGCCCCGCCCTGATGGGCTACGGCCAGAAATACAGGGACGCGCAACAACAGGGTTCCGATGCCTAGAGCGACCTGCAACAAAGCGGTTGCAAGCAAGCAGCCCAGGGCAAAACGAACCCGTCTCGGCAAAACCATGCGCGAGCCCTGGCTCCACAGCCATACGATGAGGACCAGCAGGGTCATGGCCAGGACCCGATGGTCGAATTGCACCGTGACCAGATTCTCGAAGAAATTGCGGGTAATAGGGCGCATCATGAAAAGCCCTTCCGGAATCAGGCGGCCTCCCATAAGAGGAAAGGTGTTATAGGCAAAACCCGCGTCCAAACCCGCAACGAACCCTCCGGAAAGCGCCGTAAGGAAGATCAGCGCGAGCGTCAGAAAAGCTGTTTTTCGCGGTGGGTTGGTCCGGGTATCTGGATAGCGGGCTGGCCTTAGCAGCAGCTCCAGCGCCATCCAGAACAAATAAGCGTAAAGGGCAAGCGCCAGTCCCAGATGGGCTGTAAGCCGATACGGGCTAACGTCCGGCCGCTCGACCAGGCCGCTTTTCACCATATACCAGCCGAGCGCTCCTTGCAGGCCGCCGAGGAGAAAAGCGAACAGCAGGCGCAGGCAAAGGGACTTTGTCACACGCCCTGTAAAGGCGAAAAAGAGCAGGGGGACTAAAAACACCAGTGCGATGAAGCGCCCCCACAATCGGTGGAGATACTCCAACCAAAAGATAGACTTGAATTCGGACAGGGTCATGCCTTGGTGTACCTTCTGATACTCGGGGTACTTTTGGTAACTTTCGAATGCCTCCCCCCATTCTTGCGCCGAAAGCGGGGGTAATAGGCCGGTGATCGGCCGCCATTCCACGATCGATAATCCTGCATGCAGGAGTCGGGTAACTCCGCCGAGCGACACCATGGCCCATAGCATGGCGCAACAGATCAGTAACCATACACCCACGGCTCGACGTGGATCAGACGCTCGCATGAGGTTGACAGAAAAATCTTTTCAGAGCTGGCATCCGGGAACGGGGAGAATTAACAGCGCGCTACGATCCCCACTTTAAGATTTCGGGACAGCAAGCGCAAGATCGATCAATTCGATGTGACATGAGATACTGTGCTCGTCCATGCACATGCCGAGAGCCCTGTTGCGCGAAACTGTGGAAAAAAAAACGAACCCGACGACATCCCCGCCCGGCTGTCGAACGCATTTCGCGCGCGAGGAGTTGCTCGAATGCGCGCAAGGGAAATTATTCGGGCCCGGGAATGCCCAGCTGCCTTTACCCCCCATGCTGATGGTCGACCGGATCACGAGCATTAGCCGCGATGGAGGGAAGGCCGGTAAAGGGCAGATCATCGCGGAGTTCGATATCCGGCCCGAGCTTTGGTTTTTTCACTGCCATTTTCACCGCGATCCTGTAATGCCGGGATGCTTAGGGCTGGACGCGATGTGGCAACTGGTAGGTTTTTTTATTGCCTGGCTCGGGGGGACAGGACGCGGGCGCGCGCTGGGTGTTGGTGAGGTGAAATTCAGCGGCCAAGTCACACCCAATAATCGATTAGTTACATACGATATCGAAATAACCCGGATGATCACTCGGCGCTTATATTTGGGTGTAGCCAACGCCGACATGCGCGTTGATGGCAAGGTGATCTACGCGGCCAAGGACATCCGCGTCGGTTTATTTCAGTCCACCGAGGACTTCTAGGCTTGTTATTGGCCCCAGACAGCACATCGACACGGTGTCGGGAGAGCATGATCACAAACGCCGTAAGAGGCTGAGGAATGAAAAGACGAGTTGCAATCACAGGGATGGGGATTGTCTGCAGCATAGGCAACAATAAAGAAGAGGTATTGGATTCCTTGAAGAGCGGACGCTCCGGGATCGTCTACCATCCGGAGTATGCGGCGTTGGGGTTTCGGTCCCAGGTGCATGGAGCCGTGCGCCTGAACCCGGATGAGCACATCGACAAAAAGCACCGGCGTTTCATGGGCGATGCGGCCGCTTACGCCTACCTCGCACTGCAGCAAGCGATCGCAGACGCGAGGCTGGAGCGCTCTGAGGTTTCCGATCCCCGTACGGGGTTGATTCTCGGCTCCGGCGGGTCTTCCACGGCCAACATGCTGTCTTCTACCGACACCCTGCGGGCGCGCGGCGTACGCAAGGTCCCACCCACGATGGTGCCTCGGATCATGGCCAGCACCGCGAGCGCCGGTCTGGCGACGGCCTTTGGGATCCGAGGCACCAGTTATTCGATCAGTTCCGCCTGCGCCACCAGCGCGCACTGCATCGGAAACGGCTATGAACTGATTCAGTTTGACAAACAGGACGTGGTCTTCGCGGGTGGAGGCGAAGAGCTGCATTGGACTTTGACTCTGCTGTTCGATGCCATGGGGGCGCTTTCCTCCAAATACAATCAGGCACCGCCGACCGCATCGCGCCCTTATGACGTGCGCCGTGACGGTTTCGTGATTTCGGGCGGGGGCGGAGTGGTCGTGCTGGAGGAGCTGGAGCGCGCGAAAGCCAGAGGCGTGCCTATTTACGCGGAGCTGATCGGTTATGGCGCGAGCTCCGACGGGCAGGATATGGTGAAGCCGTCCGGGGAAGGTGCGGAACGGTGCATGCGCTTGGCCTTGGAGGGGGTTAAGACGCCCGTCGACTACATCAACGCCCACGGCACGGGAACACCGGCCGGTGACATCGTAGAATTGGAGGCGATCAAACGACTATTCCCGACACACTGCCCGTGGATCTCCTCCACGAAATCCCTTACCGGCCACGCCTTGGGTGCCGCCGGCGTGGCCGAGACGATCTATGCTCTGTTGATGTTGCAGCACGATTTCATCGCGGCCTCGGCAAACATCCAGGAGCTTGATCCGGGGGCCGCATCGTTTCCGATTGCCAGGGAACGGATCGACAACGCCGGTTTGCACACCGCGATGTCCAACAGTTTTGGGTTTGGCGGTACTAATGCCTGCCTGGTTTTTCAGCGTCCTGACTGAATAGACGAGTAAAGCCGAAGGATGCGCGAGAGTTACGACGTCGCCATAATCGGCGGGGGGATGGTCGGCGCGACCTTGGCCTGTGCCTTGGGGGACACCCCCCTCCATGTTGTGGTGATCGAAAACCAGGAACCCGCCCCGTTTGACCCGAGCGGTTACGACCTTCGGGTATCGGCCATAAACCGCTCCTCGCAGCGGATTTTTCAAGCGCTAGGCGGTTGGCAAGGCATGGTCGCCCGGCGCGCGTGTGCATTCCGGCGCATGCGGGTGTGGGACGGTGAAGGGGGCGCTGCCGCGGAGTTTCATAGCGCCGATATCGCAGAGCCGTGCTTGGGCCATATTGTAGAGAACAGCGTGATCCAACTGGCACTGGTTGAGCGCTTGCGCGAATTCGCAAATGTCGACTGGTTGTGTCCCGCCGCGCCGCAGGACCTGGATATGCAGCGCATGAGGGTGACTCTGAACGATGGACGGGTGTTGCGCCCACGGCTTATTGTGGGCGCCGATGGCGCGCGTTCCCGAGTCAGGGATTGGGCGGGCATAACGTGGCATTGCCTCGACTACCATCAACATGCGCTGGTGGCCGCGGTCAACACTCAACTACCGCCGCAGGACATCACATGGCAATGCCATGTACCGAGCGGTCCCCAGGCATTCCTGCCCCTGCAAGGACGCCGCGCTTCACTGGTTTGGTATCACACTCCCGAGGAAGTGCAGCGGCTATGTTCACTCGATGAGCAAGCTTTAGCGAGCGCTTTGGAGGCAGCATACCCGGCCGATCTGGGTGGAATCGATTGCGTGATCGCGCGCAGCAGTTTTCCCACCCTGCGAGGCTACGCCGAACGTTACGTACAGCCAGGCTTGGCCTTGGTGGGAGACGCTGCCCATGTGATCCATCCCCATATCGGGCAAGGGGTGAACCTAGGTTTACTGGACGCGGCGGCCTTAGCCGAAGTCATCGTGGGGGCCGCCCGCAAGGGCAAAGATATCGGGGCACTCGCCACTCTGCGTCCTTACGAACGCTGGAGGCGAGCGAGCAACTTCGTCCTCATGGGCTTCTCAGAAGCCATATTCCGCGCCTTTGCCCACAGGGCCCTGCCGTTTCGTGCGGTGCGCGCGGCGGCGCTGGCGTTCGCAGATCGGTTTGGTCCGCTAAACCAGTTCTGCATGCGCTATGCGATGGGATTAATCGGCGATCTGCCACCGCTGGCGCAGGAGATCCCGTCTGGGCGAACGTCTCAGCACGCCCGCCCTTACGGATCTGTGTGACCGATCGCGAGGGAGGACATGCTATACGGTCATGTAAGGCGGCGCCGACAGAATCTTACCGCTCTGGCTCTGCACGTACCCGCAATGAGGATCCATATACTGGGCATAGGCGGGACCTTTATGGGAGGGCTCGCTTTGCTTGCGAAAGAGCTCGGATTCGAGGTGAGCGGCTCCGATTCCCAGGTCTACCCACCCATGAGCGACCAGCTCAGAGGCAACAACATTACTCTGGTCGAGGGTTATGATCCGAGCGCGCTTTCCCCCCCTCCCGATCTGGTCCTCATTGGAAACGCGCTCTCGCGCGGTAACCCCTGCGTGGAGCATGTTTTGGACTCCGATCTGCCTTACATGTCGGGGCCGCAATGGCTCGCACACTACGTGCTTCCCAGGCGCTGGGTGCTGGCCGTATCCGGCACCCACGGAAAAACCACCACGGCCAGCTTACTCGCTTTTATTCTGGATCGAGCGGGCTTAACGCCGGGGTTTCTGATCGGCGGGGTGGCCGAGAATCTTGGGGTCTCGGCGCGGTTGGGAACGGGCCGCTTGTTCGTCGTGGAAGCGGATGAATACGACAGCGCTTTTTTCGATAAACGCTCCAAGTTCGTGCACTACCGTCCGCGCAGCTTAATCATCAACAATATCGAGTTTGATCATGCCGATATATTTTCGGATCTCAAAGCGATGCAAACCCAGTTTCATCACCTGGTGCGCACCGTCCCAAGCAGCGGTTTGATCATATACCCGGCCGATGACGATACCGTCTGCGAGACCTTGGCCATGGGTTGCTGGAGCACACGCGAGAGCTTTGGTGATGGGGAAGAAGCGCTTTGGGGTTTAAGCCATCTCGCCGGAGACCACCGCCACTTCCAGATCATGCTCCAAGGCGTGCCGGCCGGCGAGGTACGCTGGGAGGTGCTGGGGCGGTTTAATGCGCTAAACGCCCTTGCCGCTGTCTCTGCCGCGCGCCATGCGGGCGTTGAGCCCGCGATGGCATGTGAGATTTTATGCGATTTCCAGAGTGTAAAAAGGCGCTTGCAGTTTCTGGAGACGGTGGAAGGCATTTCCGTCTACGATGATTTCGCCCACCATCCAACGGCCATCGCGTTGACCATAGCGGCTTTGCGTAGCCATGTAGGGGATGCCCGCATCGTGGCGGTGTTCGAGCCGCGTTCCAACACCATGAAAATAGGCGTGCACCGGGATACCTTAGCTCAGGCGTTCGCCGCAGCGGATAAGACAATCTTGTATCAAGCCGCAGAGCTGAGTTGGGATCTGCACCAAGCCACCGCCGCTCTGGGCGAGAGCAGGGAAGTGTTCAATACTATAGACGCCATGGTCGATCGCTTAAGCGGCATGGCGCGGGCGGGCGACCATATTCTGATTATGAGCAACGCCAGCTTCGGCGGAATCCACCAAAAGCTGATCGCGAGATTGAAGGGGCGCGCTTAGGTGTTGGCCTGGCGGGGCCATATTAGGATGATTGGACGAGGGGTTGGGCAGAGCTGCCGCACTGGTGTTGAAGGGCAATGGCTGAGCCCTGGTACGCGAGTCCACCTGGGCGACCCCTTGAGGATCGACGAAAGAACGGGGTTCTTTCTATCTATGGAAATTAATGTACGATCGTTGTTGAGGTGACTTTTATGCTTTCCCATGAAGCGATTGGAAAAGGAAAAGGCTATCAGCGCGCCGTATCAATCTTCATTCTGTTTGTATTAGCAATGCAAACCTACGTCAGCGTGATACCGGGAGGAGACGATTTCTGGCCGTTTATCGATTACCCTATGTACAAATATAAACATCGTGAAGGAGATCGGGTCGATGTTGGGCATTCTGTTTATGCCACGTTAGCTGATGGCAGTGAAATAAAGATCGGTCCCGCCGATGTGGGCACCACACATTTTAAGTTTCAAGGGCATGTGGCAAGAGCCTTGGTCCATGGCAGGGAGAATAGTTGGAAGCCGCTTATACAGCAGTTCGAAA
>JBOHHR010000388.1:0-4087 GCA_050725475.1 Gammaproteobacteria bacterium
TGCGCGAGCTGCGTGGACTCCACGTAACACGCCTCCCGCTCAGTCTCGCTCAACGCATGTTCGTCAAGGTAAATCGGCAACATGTACTTCATGTGTGTCTCCATCACTTAGTCGAATGGCAGGTACCCGGATCGACACCCTGCTGAAAAAATTCTTGGCGCCTCCGCGGCGACGTCGAAGTCGCCTCGGCTACCGCGGGGTATCCGAAGCGGCGAGCCCGAGCGCGCGGAGCGTCCGTGCGTCCTCCGCGATCGGCCGCACCTCGACGCAGCCGATCCGTGCCCCCGGGATCCGCGAGGCCACCTGGATCGCCTCGTTCAGGTCCCTGGCCTCGATAATGTAATAACCGCCGAGCTGTTCTTTGGTCTCAGCAAAGGGCCCGTCGGTGGTCGAGACCTTGCCGTTCCGCACCCGGACCGTGATCGCGGCCTCGGGGGGCTCCAGCCGGTTGACCGCGATGAAGTGACCGCTACTCCTGATCGCTTTGGTGAACTCAGAGTATTCCTCGAAGTGCTTTTTCGCATCGGCCTCTGACATCTGCTCCATCAGGGTCTCGGCACAAATCAGGCACAGGTACTTCATTGCGTTCTCCTCAATCACCGTGAAATGGTTGTGGACACCCTATAGTCGATTGGCGGCGCCCGAAATCGACAACTGTTTGATCGAGTCTACTGGGTGGCGGAACAACGAGCAGCGGCGTCCAGAATAGGGACCGGAACGATACTTCCCTCAGTTCTTCAGCCGATACCCCGTCTTGAAGATCCACCCCACCACCGCTAGGCAGATCACCAAGAACCCCAGCGTCGTCGCCAGGCTCACCCCCACGCCCACGTCCGAAGTGCCGTAGAAGCTCCAGCGGAAGCCGCTGATCAGATAGACCACCGGGTTGAACAGGGTGACCGTGCGCCACGCCGGCGGCAGCATGTCGATCGAATAGAAGGCGCCGCCCAGGAAGGTCAGGAGCGTCACGATCAGCATGGGGATGAACTGCAGCTGCTCGAAGCCCCTGGCCCAGATGCCGGTGATGAAGCCGAACAGACTGAAGGTCGTCGCTGTCAGCACAAGGAAGGCGATCATCCACATCGGGTGCAGGATCTGAATCGGCACGAACACGGCGGGCGTGGCCAGGATGATCAGGCCCAGGACGATTCGACTTGGTTGCCGCCGCCCCAACATACGCAAGGACGATCTCCAGCGCAGACACCGGTGCGGACAGCAGCTCATAGATGGTTCCGGTGAACTTCGGGAAATAGATGCCGAACGAGGCGTTGGAGATGCTTTGGGTGAACAGCGACAGCATGATCAGCCCCGGCACGATGAAGGCGCCGTAGGTTACACCGTCCACGGCGGCCACACGCGAGCCGATCGCAGCACCAAAGACCACGAAATAGAGCGAGGTGGTGATCTCCGGTGTCACCAGACTCTGCCACAGAGTGCGCACGAGAGATCGTGGCGCGTCAGCGACGCACCGGATGACGCCGAGTAGCCTTCGTTGAACACGAGGTAAACCACGCGCAGCACGCTGTCCAACCGATCTGGTAGATCGGCCACCGACGGTACCTGATAGGGAATGCGGGCGTCGCGGATCTTCGCCTTGGCGCGCACGATACGCTGGGCAAGGGTGGGCGCAGCGGTCAGGAACGCGTGCGCGATCTCCTCGGTCGTGAGGCCGCACACCTCGCGCAAGGTGAGCGCCACCTGGGCGTCCGGCGGCAAGGCTGGATGGCAGCAGGTAAAGATCAGCCGCAGTCGGTCGTCCTCGACACCTTGGTCGTTCCAAGGGCATCTCACCGATCTCATCGAGGAACAGCGTTCCTCGGTGCGCGAGATCAAACCGCCTGGTCCGGCGCGCGATTGCGCCCGTGAAGGCGCCTTTCTCGTGGCCGAACAACTCGCTCTCGAGAAGCTCTCGAGGGATGGCGGCACAGTTGACCTTCACGAGGGGCTGGGCGGAGCGCGCGCTTAAGTCGTGAATGCTCCTCGCGATGAGCTCTTTGCCGGTACCGGTTTCCCCCTACTCCCTGAGATCGTAATTCCATGAGGCTCTTTCGCAGAATCTGTGGGTGGTTCTCCTTGACAAGACCGGCGAGCGGCTTAGGAACATGGGCGACCAAGCGGGAGGGCGCGATATCGCGCGGGTGTCATCGAGCCGCCCGGGGCTTCGCCGGACGGTCCAGGAGGCGTCCAGCCCCGCGTGCTCGCGAGGTTCTGCCGCTCCCCCGGTCTTAGCCGCCTACGGCGGGACCACCCATAGCAATAAAGTCATAACGCCCCCGCAGAGCGGGGGCTTGACGGTTGTGAGCAGACCCAAGGGCTGCCAGGGCTAAAGTTTAAACCTCCTAGAATTCACCATCCTCGCCCCCTCCCTGGGCATCCCGTATCCCAGTGTTTTGTCAGGTCGGCTTCGCCAGCGGAGGCGACGTAAACACCGCGGGACCCTGCGAAGACCAGTGCAAGCTCTCGGGCGCCAATCCGGCGGGGGTAGCCCTCAACAGGCCCCGGACCCTCAGCCTCGAGTGCACTGATCAGTTGTGCTGGTTGCGCGCGCAACTCCGGAAACCGCTTCTTCAAGACGACGTCGACCATCACCTTCGGCAAAAACCCGGTCTGGGATGTACGTAGGCATGCGTTTCTGGTCTTTTTGCAGATCCTGTATCCTGCGGTGTGCGAAGATGTCCCGCGCAAGACCCTGCCCAAGAAGCCGTTCGATCTTAACCCACCCCCGGAAACAAAGAACTTGAGAGACGCCTTCGCCGATAGCGGTGACGATAAGGGTTAGAGTCAGGTAAACCGTGATAAGGCCGATGAACGCATCCAGCATATCAAGACCGAACATCGGCTTGCCCCTCGTTTCATCCGTGCGATTTAGTTTGAGCTGATGCATTGTGGGTGGCGGAAACCCCTGCTCAGACCAAATTGGAGCTTGCTCGTTGTTGTTTCGCCGGCCTGATTCCCGATTTTAGGGTTGGGATGCAACAAATCCGATTATAGGTAGCGGCCGGTACAGAGACGGGAACGTGGATCAGAGCTGGATCCTGCTGCAACAGTGACCATCGGCGACGTGGTAGGATCTGTTGAAGACCCCAGCCACATCGCAACACATTTAACAGGCGACGCTTACCAGAGAATCACCTTGTCCAACAGTAAAGCATCTGACAAAGCAGCGGTGCTACGCATCAGTCAGATGCAGTTGCTCTATGAGCAATGGCCGGTCGGTATGGCGGCAACGCTTGCGGTGGCGCCTGCTTTGGTCGCCTTATTCTGGAACGTTACGGCGCACCGCACCCTGCTCGTTTGGCTTGTTTCCATCGCCGCGGTGACAATGATCCGCCTGGGGGTGCTGCGGGCTTATCGCCGGTCTGCCCCACGAGTCCGGCAAGCCCGATCTTGGCTGGGATGGTTTCTAGCCGGAATCGCTGCTTCGGGAAGCCTGTGGGGGAGCGTGATCATCCTGCTTGCGCCCAGCGGCTCGTATCTGCACCTCGGTTTTGCCGCCCTGTGCATCTGTAGTTTGAGTGCGGGTTCAGTGGCCGCCTACGCGCCGTTTAAGAGCAGCTTTTTCGCTTTTGCCGGCCCGGCATTGCTTCCTGGAGCGATCTACCTCGCTGCCAGTGCCAAGCCGGTCGAGCTGACCCTGAGCGCAATATTGCTTTTGTTCTTTGGCTTCGTCTCGCTTAATGCCTTGCGGGTACACCGTGCCGTGGTGCGCAGCCTGCACCTGCAACTCGAAAACACGGAGCTGATTGCGCAACTTCAAGCAGAGAAAAGAGCTTTCGCCCGAAGCAAAGAGGAGCTGGAAGAACGAGTCACCGAACGTACGGGACAGCTTGCCAGGATGAACGTAGAGCTCCAAAACGAGATCATCAAGCGCCAACAACACGAAGCGCTAGTAGTGGAAAGCGAAGAACGTTATCGCCATCTCTACGATGAGATCTCGTACCAGGCTACACACGACGATCTCACGGACCTTACCAATCGCCGCGAGTTTGAGCGGCGACTGAAACGGGCATTGGGCAGCGCCCACTCCGAAAAGCGGGAGCACGCACTGTGTTACCTGGATTTGGATCAGTTCAAAGTGGTAAACGAC
>JBOHHR010000389.1:0-2154 GCA_050725475.1 Gammaproteobacteria bacterium
TTTTGCGGGTGAAGGGGATGAGCATGCGTGATGCGGGCATATTAAATGGCGATCTATTGGCGGTGCATACCACCCGGGAGGCGAGTAGCGGCCAGATCGTCGTGGCGCGTGTGGAAAATGAGGTAACTGTCAAGCGGTTTCGCCGCCGGGGCACTCAAGTTCGGTTACTGCCTGAAAATCCGAGTTTTTCCCCTATTGAGGTCGATTTGCGCCAACAGTCTTTCAGCATCGAGGGCTTGGCGGTCGGCGTGCTGCGTAACAGTCCGTCTAAATGAACTGCCGTGTTACTACTAGCGAACAGGCTGGGAGGGGGGTCTTTTGGCCCGGACCATGGGTACATCTCCACAGGCTTCGATGAACTGGACGTCTTACTTCCAGGACAAGGTTGGCCTAAGGGCAGGTTAGTCGAGATCCTGAGTGAGGCTTATGCAAGTGGAGCTGCTTTGTATGTGCTCATGTCAGCCCTGGCCAAACTGAGCCGCTCGCGTTTGTGTTTAGCCTGGGTTTCGCCACCTTATATCCCCTATGCGCCGACCTTGGTCGCTATGGGCGTGGATCTTTCCAAGATGCTCGTGATCCGTGCGTCCAGTGAAGAGGACAAGTTATGGGCGCTTGAGCAGAGCTTACGTTCAAGCGCGTGTGGCGCCGTATTGGGCTGGCTGGATGCAGCCCGGTCTAACACCTTGCGCCGTCTACAGCTCGCGGCGGAGGTCGGAGGTGGTATGGGGGTATTATTTCGCTCGCTGCAAGCGGCGACTCAGCCTTCCCCCGCGGTCGTGCGGTTGAGGGTGGAACCGAGGAGAGATAGCTTGCTTCTGTACCTGATCAAGCGTGTAGGGGGCTATCCGACGGGACCTATCCACCTCAAGGTAGAGGGGATGGTATTAAAACACACGACTAAACAGAGGCAGGTTCGATATAGATCGTAAGATCTTGCCCCGGCTGGAGTGGGTAGCGTTTGCTGAGCCGATTCCATTGGCAAAGTTCTGCCAACGACACCCCAAAGCGGCGCGCGATGGACCACAAGGAATCTCCTATTCTCACGCGATAACGAAATTTCTGGTGCGTAAGCGCTGCGCTTTCGCCACTGGTCTTAAGAAGGGGTGAAGCTTCGGCAGGCTCTGCGTTTTGCGCCAGGATCGCGAGCTTACGATACGGTACTAAGGGGCGCACGGGAGACAACTTGTTCCAGGTGCAGATCTGATCAACGCTCGTATCGTATTGCTCGGCGATACGCCACAAGGTTTCACCCTTCTGTACGATGTGGAATCGTTTTCTTCCTTGTGCCGGTTTTGCATCCGCACTTTGCGTAAGACCAGGCAACCGTAACGGCCGTCCGACGGGAATCATATCGCCGGAAAGGCGGTTTAGCCTTTTCAGCATCCGGACCGAGGTGCCATATCGCCGTGCTATGTGTGCCAGCGTTTCCCCCCTCCGAACCGTATGACGGATTTGACCCAACTGGCGGTTTTGTGGAGGTTCGGAGGGAGGCAGCGAAAGGAGGGCAAGTTTTTTCGCTAAACCAGAGGCTTTTGGTCTGGGGACGAGAAGGCTGTGAGGCCCGTTGGGGCCGGTAACCCAGCTTTTGAAGCCAGGGTTGTAGGCTTTTAGCTGCTTCTCCGAGAGGCCAGTGATCTGTGCCGCTTGGCGCAGATCGAACCGTTTACCGGCCTTAACCTGGGTGAGGACAGGCTTATTCGGGACCGATTTGAGTCGCAGATGGTATTCTTCCGGCTTCTGCACGATGGATGAAAGCGCCAACAGATTCGGCACATACTGCCTGGTTTCGCTTGGCAAATTAAGAGACCAAAAATCGGTTGCTCTGCCGGCGTTGCGATTGCGCTCAATGGCTTTAGCGACACGCGCTTCACCACAATTGTAGGCAGCCAGGGCTAACAACCAATCTTCGTCGAATTGACCGTGCAAGTTTCGCAAATAATCCAGTGCCGCTCGTGTTGACGCGAGGATGTCGCGGCGCCCGTCATACCATTTGTTTTGCTCGAGCCCAAAGCGGGTACCGGTCGATGAGATAAACTGCCATAATCCCGCTGCGTGGCGGTGGGAATAGGCAAGCGGTTGATAAGCGCTTTCCACAATGGGTAGCAGCGCCAAATCCAGTGGCATGCCTTGCTCGTCTATTTGTTCGACGATGAG
>JBOHHR010000390.1:0-7213 GCA_050725475.1 Gammaproteobacteria bacterium
CTCAATCTCACGCAACGTGATGTCCAACAACAATCCCATACGCGAGGGCAAGGATTTCAAAAACCAACTGTGCGCCACCGGGCTGGCCAGCTCGATGTGGCCCATACGCTCTCGACGTACTTTAGCAAGAGTAACTTCCACCCCGCATTTTTCGCACACCACACCACGGTGTTTCAGCCGCTTGTACTTGCCACACAGACATTCATGATCCTTTACCGGACCGAAGATCTTGGCGCAGAACAAACCATCGCGCTCGGGTTTGAACGTGCGGTAATTAATCGTTTCCGGCTTCTTTACCTCTCCATAGGACCATGACCGGATCTTCTCAGGTGAAGCAAGTCCGATCGCGATGGCATTGAAATCTTCTAGCTTGCCCTGTTGCGTCAAAAGATTAAGCAGATCTTTCAAGGCAGTCCCTCCTCATTCGAGAGCTTATTGAGGCCAACGTTTCAGAAATGCTAACCGCGCCGGTCTAGCTCAAGGTCTAAGGCGAGCGAGCGCATTTCTTTCAACAATACGTTAAATGACTCCGGCATACCGGCTTCCATTCGATGATCTCCGTCGACGATATGCTTGTACATCTTGGTACGTCCGTTCACATCATCGGACTTGACGGTAAGCATCTCCTGTAAGGTGTACGCAGCACCATAGGCTTCCAGCGCCCATACCTCCATTTCGCCGAAGCGCTGACCACCAAATTGCGCTTTGCCACCCAGCGGTTGTTGGGTTACCAGACTGTAGGGGCCGGTCGACCGCGCGTGCATCTTGTCGTCCACCAGGTGATTTAGCTTCAGCATGTACATGTAGCCAACGGTAACCGGACGATCAAAGGGCAACCCTGTCCGCCCATCACGCAACACTGTCTGGCCCGACCGGGGGAGGTCTGCCAGTTCCAACATATCCTTGATCTCTTCCTCGTTGGCGCCGTCAAACACCGGAGTTCCAATCGGAACTCCGTGGCGCAGGTTGGAAGCCAGTGCCAACGCCTCATCATCGCTAAGAGTATTCAGATCTTCGGCTTTTCCGCTTGAGTTGTAGATGCATTCAAGCAGCTCACGGACCTCGGGTGCTTTCGCGTGCGCATCGATTAAGCGAGCGATTTTTTTTCCAAGCCCTTTGGAAGCCCACCCAAGATGGGCTTCCAACACTTGTCCCACGTTCATGCGCGACGGCACGCCCAGGGGGTTCAACACCATGTCAACCGGCGTGCCGTCATCCATGAACGGCATGTCTTCCACCGGAACGATCGTCGATATCACTCCCTTGTTTCCATGTCGGCCCGCAATCTTGTCTCCAGGCTGCATGCGACGTTTTACAGCCAGATAGACCTTGACCATCTTGAGCACGCCCGGCGCCAGGTTATCACCGCTGGTCAACTTTTTGCGTTTTTCCGCAAAGCGCTCTTCGAATTCCTTTTTTACCTGGCTCAGTTGCTCCAAGGCCCGTTCCAACTGTTCATTGGCGGCCTCGCTATGAAGACGGATCTCAAACCATTGTTGGCGATCGATCTCGGCCAAATAGGCTTTTGTGATCTTGGTATCGGGCTTAAGCTTTTTAGGTCCACCCTCGGCTGTCTTACCGACGAGCAGTTTTTCTATCCGCGAGTAGATATCGCCCTCAAGGATGCGAAACTGATCATCGAGGTCTTGCTTAACGCAGTTTAACTCGCTTTCCTCAATAGCTAAAGCACGCGCATCCTTTTCCACTCCATCGCGGGTAAATACCTGTACATCGGTCACCGTCCCACTCATACCGGATGCGACCCGCAGCGAGGTATCTTTGACATCCGAGGCTTTCTCACCAAATATCGCACGCAACAGCTTCTCTTCGGGGGTCAACTGGGTTTCGCCCTTGGGGGTGACTTTTCCAACCAGGATGTCACCCGGGTTTACCTCCGCACCGATAAAGACGATTCCGGATTCATCAAGGTTAGCGAGCGTGCCTTCGCTTACGTTTGGGATATCCCCCGAGATTTCCTCCGCCCCCAACTTGGTGTCTCTGGCAACACAAGTCAGCTCTTCGATGTGGATACTGGTGTAGCGGTCATCTTCGACCACGCGTTCAGAAACGAGAATCGAGTCCTCGAAGTTATAACCGTTCCAAGGCATGAACGCGACGAGCATGTTCTGCCCCAGCGCGAGCTCTCCCATATCGGTAGCGGGCCCATCGGCTAGAACATCTCTGCGCTCGATCCGATCCCCCGGCGTTACCAGGGGCTTCTGATTGATGCAGGTATTCTGATTCGAGCGCGTATATTTCGTTAGATTATAGATATCCACACCGGGCTCATCACTGTCGGTTTCATCGTCGTTGATTCGCACCACGATACGGCTCGCATCAACCGAATCCACCACTCCCCCGCGTTTTGCCACTGCGGTGACGCCCGAATCAATAGCGACCTTACGTTCCATGCCCGTGCCGATTAAGGGCTTCTCCGCTCGCAGCGTGGGCACAGCCTGGCGCTGCATGTTCGAACCCATCAAGGCCCGGTTCGCATCATCGTGCTCGAGAAATGGGATAAGCGACGCCGCCACCGAGACGATTTGCATAGGCGACACATCCATGTACTGCACCTTGTCCGGGGTAGACATAGTAAACTCGTTTTGATTTCGGCATGAGATCAGCTCGTCGAGCAAGTTACCCCGCTCATCCAGTTTGGCGTTGGCCTGGGCGATCACGTATTGGCCTTCTTCGATTGCCGACAAAAACTCGACGTCTTGGGTCACTCTTCCAGCAACGACCTTGCGGTAAGGGGTTTCTAAGAACCCGTATCTGTTGGTGCGTGCATAAACGGCCAAGGAATTAATCAGCCCGATGTTGGGCCCTTCTGGGGTTTCGATGGGGCAAACCCGCCCGTAATGCGTCGGATGCACATCCCTCACCTCAAATCCGGCACGCTCGCGGGTTAACCCACCGGGTCCCAAAGCGGAGACCCGTCGCTTGTGCGTGACTTCGGACAAGGGGTTATTCTGGTCCATAAACTGCGATAACTGGCTCGAACCGAAAAACTCCTTCACCACTGCCGACATGGGCTTCGCGTTGATTAGCTCCTGCGGCGTTAGTCCTTCGCTCTCCGCCAGATTGAGGCGTTCCTTAACCGCCCGTTCCACCCGAACCAAGCCTACCCGGAACTGGTTTTCCGCCATCTCACCCACACTACGCACCCGACGGTTACCCAGATGATCGATATCATCCACGATACCGGAACCATTGCGGATCTGGATAAGCATTTTCACCACAGCGATGATGTCTTCCTTCGATAATATCGCGGGGCCCTCCAGCTCCGTCCGCCCGACTCGGCGGTTGAACTTCATGCGCCCCACAGCCGACAAGTCATACCGCTCCGGACTAAAGAAAAGATTTCGAAACAGGTTTTCGGCGGCCTCCTTTGTCGGTGGCTCACCAGGGCGCATCATGCGATAGATCTCGACCTGGGCTTCCAAAGAGGAATGGGTAGGATCGATGCGCAGCGTATCGGAAATATAGGATCCACAATCAAGTTCATTGGAATAAATGCTCTCCAACGTCTCTATGCGTGCTTCTTCCAGCTTTTCAAGCAGTGTTTCGGTGATCTCGCTATTTGCTTCGGCCAGCAGCTCTCCGCTGGATAAATCCACCACCGGTCTGGCCAAAACTTTACCTATCAAATACGCCTTCGGAACAAGTATTTTAGTAACACCCGCTTTTTCGATGGCCCGAATATGGCGCACCGTAATGCGCTTTTCTTTCTCGACTAAGGTTTTGCCACTTGCATCCTTGATGTCGAATGAAAGCGTCTCCCCGCGCAGCCTGTCGGGAACTAAATCCAGTTCTACCCCGCGCTTGGTCATGGCAAACCGGTTGGTATCGAAAAAGATCGCCAACATCTCTTCCGTGCTTAATCCCAAGGCCCGCAACAACACGGTGGCTGGAATTTTCCGGCGCCGATCAATGCGCACGTAGAGATAGTCTTTTGGATCAAACTCAAAATCCAGCCACGAACCCCGGTAAGGAATGACCCGCGCAGAAAACAAAAGCTTACCCGAGGAATGCGTCTTACCTCTGTCGTGATCAAAAAAGACCCCCGGTGAGCGGTGCAGTTGGGAGACGATCACTCGCTCGGTGCCATTGATCACGAAGGTTCCGTTTTCGGTCATGAGCGGGATTTCACCCATATAAACCTCCTGCTCTTTAATGTCCTTGACTCGCTTTTCGGCACCGGATTCCTTGTCGTAAATGATCAAGCGTACCCTTACCCGTATCGAGGCGGCATAGGTCAAGCCACGGATCTGGCATTCCTTAACGTCAAACACCGGCGCTCCCAGGCGATAGCTCAGATATCCCAAAGCGGCGTATCCCGAGTAGCTCACTATTGGAAACACCGACTTAAAGGCGGCGTGCAGGCCGCACTCTTCCTTTTGCTCGGGCGGCACACCATCTTGCAAAAACTGCCGATAAGAGTCGATCTGGGTGGCAAGTAGATAGGGGGCTTCCAGGATCGGGGGACGTTTGCTGAATCCCTTGCGGATACGCTTTTTTTCAGTAAATGAATAAGCCATAACACTCCTCACCTTGGGACCTGCGCGTTTGAACGCAAACGGACATGATCCGCGGCAGAAGGCGCGACACCTTCAAACCCGGAAATCGTTGGCAAAACCATGCGGGGCGATCGCAGCCGCGACACCGAAATCGATACACGGATTTTTTCAACATGCGGTAAGGCGCATCGTGAACAAACGGCGAATCACTTAATCTGTACGCTCGCGCCGGCTTCTTCAAGCTTTTTCTTTATGTCTTCCGCTTCCTCCTTGCCGATGCCCTCTTTAACCGGAGATGGGACGCCCTCGACCAGATCTTTCGCTTCTTTAAGCCCCAGCGCAGTGATCCCACGCACGGCCTTGATCACCGCCACTTTGTTCTCTCCGTAACCCGCCAGCACGACATCGAATTCGGTCTTCTCTTCCACTGCTTCTGCCGCAGCAGCAGCGCCCGACGCAACCGCAACAGGACCTACGGCCACTGCCGCCGACACTCCGAATTTCTGTTCCATCGCTTCGACGAGCTCGACGACCTCTAGTACGGTCATGTTAGCGATCGTCTCTAATATTTCCTCTTTGGATACGGCCATGATTGTTCTCCTGGACTGCTCTTAGAAAAACTGATCTTACTCACGCCGCTTGCTTCTGCTCGCCGATTGCCGCCAAGGTTCGCGCCAGACGGGCCTGTGGCTCAGCAAGCGTTCGCACCAAGCGGCCTATGGGCGCTCTCATAACCGCCAGAAGGCGGCTCAGCGCTTGTTCCCGGGTCGGGAGATTCGCTAGCGTGTTCACATCGCCCGGTGTCAGCAACTTGCCGCTGACCGAGACCAGCTTTACCACAAGCTTGTTGTGGGTTTTTGCGAACGCGCTCATCACCCGTGCTGCGGCGCCCGGGTCCTCCTGGGAAAACGCGAGCACAAGGGGCCCGACCAAATCCTCGCACATGCATACGAAATCCGTTCCCTGCAAAGCGCGACTGGCAAGCGTATTAGGCGCTACCTTCATGCACACCCCTGCAGCACGTGCCGACCGCCTCAGCTCCGTCATCTCCGCGACCGATAGACCCGTGAAGTCCGCCCCAATGACAGATTGTGCCTTTGAGGCAATCTCCGAAAGCTCGGCAACTAGCGTCGCCTTTTGTGCTCGATCAAGAGGCACTTTCTCTCTCCCACGGCATTGTTCACGAAAAAAATCGGCCCACGAATGGATTCACACTATCCGCGAGATCCCGCTATATGGGCAAGCCCGCCTTATCTAGGACTATCCCCGGTCCCATGGTCGTCGACACGCTTATTTTTCTTAGATAAACCCCTTTCGATGTACTGGGCTTTGCTTTAACAAGGTCTTTGACCAAAGCCTCCAGGTTTTCCTTCAACTGCAGTGAACCGAACGAGACCTTGCCGATGGGGCAGTGGATGATTCCACCCTTGTCGGTACGATAACGCACTTGTCCGCCCTTCGCATTCTTCACTGCGGTCACTACGTCGGGAGTGACGGTGCCCACCTTAGGGTTCGGCATCAACCCGCGGGGGCCTAATATGGGGCCTAGCTGACCGACGACCGGCATTGCGTCGGGCGTTGCGATAACCAGATCAAAATCGATCACTCCGCTCTTCACCTGCGCTACCAGATCTGCGAAACCAACTAAATCGGCCCCCGCGGCTTTGGCGTCCTCTGCCGCTTTGCCCTGTGCGAAAACAGCCACACGCACAGTTTTTCCAGTGCCATTCGGTAAAACGGTAGAGCTCCTCACCACCTGATCGGACTTCCTGGGGTCCACTCCGAGGTTGATACTTACGTCAACGGATTCGTCAAACTTAGCCGGTGGCACGCTCTTAAGTAACTCAAACGCCTCCTCTGTCGTGCGTAACTTGCGCTCCCCCAACGCTTCCTTTATCGCCTTTTCCCGTTTCGTCAATTTGCCCACCTATACCCCCTCGACGTCGATACCCATGCTGCGCGCGGTTCCCGCGATTGTGCGCACCGCCGCTTCCAGATCCCCGGTCGTCAGATCCGGCTCCTTGAGCTTTGCGATTTCCTCCAAGCGGGCACGATCGATGGTGCCGACCTTATCCGTGTTGGGAGCCTTGCTTCCCTTCGCGATCCCGACCGCTTTTTTCAACAGCACAGCCGCGGGGGGCGTCTTGGTCACGAAAGAAAAACTGCGGTCTGCGTAGACCGTAATCACAACCGGAATAGGCAACCCTTGCTCCAGGCTTTGAGTCTGCGCATTAAACGTCTTGCAGAACTCCATGATGTTCACCCCGTGTTGGCCCAAAGCGGGCCCCACCGGTGGGCTCGGGTTGGCTTGCCCAGCCGCCACTTGCAGCTTGATATATGCTTGAATTTTCTTGGCCAAAGTTCGACTCCGCTACGGGCAGCGGCCCTCGCTTAAGGTTACGCTAATCTTTTGTCACCTGTCCAAATTCGAGCTCCACCGGAGTGGACCGCCCAAAGATGAGGACAGCTACCCGCAGCCGATTGCGTTCGTAATTCACCTCTTCCACCACACCGTTAAAATCCGTAAACGGTCCGTCTACGACACGCACGATTTCACCCACTTCAAACAAAACCTTGGGGCGAGGCTTGTCTGTCCCTTCTTGGACCCGCTGGATAATTGCCTCTGCTTCCCGATCACTGATCGGGGATGGGTGATCGCTAGTCCCCCCGATAAATCCGATCACCTTTGGTACTTC
>JBOHHR010000391.1:0-4879 GCA_050725475.1 Gammaproteobacteria bacterium
CGGTTCAGTCCAACAGATTTTATCCGACCTGTGGGTAGGCCCAGTGGGGTACACTAACATTCGTGGCACGGCGGATAAAATCCTATTCGTCAGCCTGCGATGAAACGAATCAGCAAGGTTTCATCCCAAGGAGGACCCGTGGAAGAACAAGCGTCTATCGTAGAGAAGCCGTTGTCGGAAGAATCACACGGGAGGCCGGGTCAATCTCACGAGAGTGTAGGCCGTGATGCGCTGCGAGCTTACTTGCAGCGAAGCGAGGTTCGCCTTTGTACCCATGCATCGCATCGGTGGTGCCTTCATCAGTGGCGCAGGTCTACTCGTGCTCCTGCCCTTGTTCTTAAAAGACGCGATCGCAGCGCTCATCGGTGTTTTTAGGCCAACGCCAGAGCTGATCGAACTGCTTAAGCTACCCTCCCCCGTATTCGCAATTCCGGCTAATCCTCCGGATAAGACTAGTGATCCCCATCTCCTTAGCTTCGAATCTTCGGTTGGCTGGCTTTGCCTAGCTGCAACGTTTATTGGAATTCTTCTGATCTTTTATGGTTTTCGAGATTCTGGTAGTCATGCTTGGGTTATCGGAGTCTTCGGATTCTGTTTCACTATGGCCGTCGTCCTGCGGACAAAACGAAAGCTCAACGGACTTCCGTTTCGCTGGATCTAGGAGCCCTGACCGTACGAAACGATTTACCAACGGAAAGCCATGCCTAGCGGAGAACAACTGAAGGCTCTTCTGCAATCCCATGTGGAAAATGACGAGGCCAGGTTTTTGTCTATTGCCACGCAAATGGCCGCGCACGAGGCCAAGCTTGGGCATGGGAAGCTAGCGCAGGAACTGCGCGACCTTATTGATAAGGTGAAAACCACCAGACGGGCGGGAGACAGAACATCACATGCCTGATGGAAGTAGGGAACGCCTTCGTCATATTCTCGTTACCAACACAGCGCCCACTGAGCGCTTCACCAGTCCCAGGTCTGGGCCGTGGAAAACCGACAAAGACACCCCCGCGGGATCGCGAGAACCATGCAGACCCTCTTCAACCAGTTCCACGATCCGCTGCACCTGCACACTGCAGGCGCGCGACAGATCGTCCACAGTTAGCTCGATCTCTTCTTCGAGGATCTGACCGGTGATCAAGATCGCATCATTTTTGCTCATGGTCCATTATTCCTTCAAAAATGCGCATGCGGATTGAAGGCAAGCTCGCCAGCAGCAGGCATTGAGCCAGAGATGCTTCTCGCCATGCCTCTCGGCCAATCCAAGTCCCCTTCGGGAGCGAAAGGCCTTCGAAGGAGTGTACAGGACTTACGCCGAGGGCCAACGTGTCGGAAGTCGCAGAAGCTTGCTTACGACGGCTCGCGATTCCGCAACGTTCAACAGCGCGGTCAAGCCGAAATAAAGGATGCCGTAGGGACCGAGCACGATGATGGCCGTCAAGACAGGCGAGCCTTGCGGGAAGCTAAGCTTGATACCCCAGGCAGCGGCGGCGGAGAGCATAGCCGCAAACCAGAGTCGCGCGCGGTAGCTCATAGGGAGACGGGAAGGCCCCACCCGGCGCTTGAGTGCTCGCTGAAGGAGTATGAATTCCACCCAAGCGGCAAAGCCGGATGCCGCGGTCACGCCCGCGATGCCCCAGCGTGCGTCGACCTGGAGCAATTCCGGCAACCGGAGCGCCGCGAAATACGCCAGCACGCCCGCGAGCATGACGCGTACGATGGCGAATGTTAGTGGCGTGCGCGTATTGCGCAAAGCATAGAAACCCGAAGCGTAAAGCCGGCCTTGGGTCGCTGCCATGAGGCCCAGCGCGGCGCCCGCAAGCACTGACCAAACGTACAGCGCATCGGCACGTGTAAAGTTACCGGTCTGGTAGATCGCGGCGGCCACGACGTCACCCAAGGCGAGGAATGCTATGGCGGAAGGCACAATGAAGAAGGCGATCCGCCTTCGCCCGGTCGTTAATCGTTCACGGAGATGACGGGCCACGTCGTCAGGGCTTCCGACCGCGCTCGACATCTCCGGCAACTCGGCGGCCGAGATGGACATGCCAAAGAGACTGACCGGCAACAGGTACAAGGTCTGTGCGTACCCGAGCGCTGCCATCGCTCCGGTCGGTAAGAGACTGGCGATGATTACATCGACGAACGCACTGATCTGCACAACCCCGCGACTGACCAATGCCGGCAGGAAATTCCCCACTACCGTTTTCACGTGGCCGAAGCCTTTATCCGCCGCCAGCGGCAAGCCTCGCAGCAACGCTATCGCGCTAGGGAGCTGTACCAGGAACTGCAGGGCGCTACCGAACACCGCTCCCCAAGCCGCGATCTCGGCGAGCGGATACTGAGTGCGCGTGCCGCCAAAGCCCAATAACGCGGCAATGATGGTGAGGTTCCAAATGACAGGTGCTGCGTAGGACAAAAAGAACCGCCGGTGACTGTTCAATATTCCCAAGCACCAGGCGGACAGCACCAGCAGTCCGGCGCCCGGAAACAGGATCCGCACGAGTTGAATGGTGAGTTCCCGTTTGTCGCCGCTGAAGCCCGGAGTGATCACATTCACGAGCCAAGGAGTCCCGAGGATCCCGGCGAGTACGAGGATGGAAACTACGAGCGCCAGCAACGCTAAAATCGCGCCGGCTAGCCTCCTGGCCTCCGCGTGCTTGCTTTGGGCTAAGAGACCGGCGTAAACGGGGATCATCGAGGCCGACAATGCGCCTTCGCCGAAGAGATTCTGCAGGAAATTCGGGATACGAAAGGCCGCCTTGAAAGCATCCGCTGCATCGGAGTTTCCAAAGTAATGGGCAAACACCCGGTCGCGGATAAGCCCCGCGATGCGGCTTAGGAAAATCCCGGAGGCGACAAGGATGGCCCAGCGTGCCGTGTGGCCACTACCGGGCTGAGCGCGTTTAGAAGTGCGCGATGGAATGGTTCGTACTCCCCTTGGGGGCGACGAGAGCAAACATCAGGCGTCTGGGGTGTCACCTTCGGTTTCTTCCGCGGGCAGGAACCAGGTCTCCGTGATCGCCTTGTGCAGCTCAGAAAGATCGACCTGTAGCCTGTCGATAAACTCGTGCAAACCTTCTTTTGCTAGCCCGTCAACAGGAGCTTCATTAACGCGCCGCATGATACGGGTGAGACGTCTTAACGCGGTTTCGTTTCTCGGTAGGCGCTTGATGCAGGCATCAACGGCCAACAGACAATGCAGAACAGCCCGAGGAAGCTGTTCATTCTGAAGCAAGAACTTCGTCACTTCGGCGGCGTTGATAACCCGCACTTCAATCTGTCGCCGGTACATGTGATAAGCGCCGAGCGAATAGAGCACGCTCATCCAAAGGATGTTTTCGTCCGTCAGCGTATGCGCCAACTTGGGCAGCACGTTGCTTGCTCCCACATCGACGATGCGGCTGGTCATGTCAGCGCGCTCCAGGTTGCGGCCGAGCTGAATGAAATCATAAGCGCTGTCATGACTCATGCCGCCGGCTAAGGAGCCCGCCAGTTGTTGACAAAAGGCCACAGTCTGGTTGAGAAACGGGTGTCGCCCCGAACGCATGATTCCGGATGCCGCGTTGTCTTTGGCGTACAAGTATAAGTCGTTTACCGCTTCCCAAACCTCGCTGGGGAGGATCTCGCGCGCTGTGCGGGCATTCTCGCGCGCCATGGCAAGAGAGCTCAGCACAGAAAAGGGATTGGCTTGGTCGGCAAGCAGGAACTTTACGACATTGCGTTCATCTCCGTGTTGAAACCGTTCGTTAAACGTTTCAACCATCCCGATGATCTCGATCAACGCTCGCCAAGCAACTTGTGTTGTCCGCGGCAGATCGAGCAGAAGATGCGTGTGCACATTTACCAAACGTGCCGTGTTCTCGGCTCTTTCGATATAGCGGCCGAGCCAGTAAACGCGCTCTGCGACTCGGGATAGAATTAGTTATCCCTCGCCGGAACTATCCAAGTGTCCTTGCTGCCTCCACCTTGGGAAGAGTTAACCACGTAGGAGCCCTTAACCAGGGCCACGCGCGTAAGTCCGCCTGGGGTGACGTAGACATCCTGCCCCTGCAACACGAACGGGCGCAAATCGATGTGGCGCGGCTCAACCGCGTTGCCGGAGATGGTGGGAACCGTAGACAGGGAGATCAAAGGCTGCGCCATGTAGTTTCTCGGATCCTTTTCCAGCAGTTTCGAGAATGCTTCGCGTTGTTTACTGGTCGAGGAAGGCCCCATCAACATGCCGTATCCGCCGGATTCGTTCGCCGGTTTGACGACGAGATTCCTTAGGTTCTTAAGCACGAATTCGCGGTCTTTCTTGTCACAGCAAAGGTAGCTCGGAACATTGGGCAAGATGGGATCTTCGTCCAGGTAGTATTTGATGATCTGAGGCACAAAGGTGTATATCACCTTGTCATCGGCAACGCCGGCGCCGGGGGCATTCGCCAAGCCGACCTTACCCGCCCTCCAAGCCCTGATCACACCACCCACTCCGAGCATAGAGTCCGGTTTGAATACTTCGGGATCCAGGAACAGATCATCGATGCGCCGGTAGATGACATCCACGCGCGCAAGTCCGTCTATGGTGCGCATGTAGACGCAGTCGTCTTCAACGACCAGATCGCTTCCCTCCACCAGCTCGGCACCCAGCTGCTGGGCGAGGTAAGCATGCTCGAAATAGGCGGAATTGTATATCCCCGGTGTCAGCACCACCACTACGGGATACTCGGCGGGCCGAGGGGAAATGGAGGCCAGGGTGTCAAACAGTTGCGTCGTATAGTCACCGATGTGCAGGATATCTTGGTCTTCGAACAACTCGGGGAACACCCGTTTGATGACTTTTCTGTTTTCCAGCATATAAGACACACCGGAGGGTACCCGCAGATTGTCCTCGAGCACATAC
>JBOHHR010000392.1:0-6596 GCA_050725475.1 Gammaproteobacteria bacterium
TCCAGATCCTGGACATCGGAGAGGCCTATGGAATGCATTTTGACGCCCTTTGGGTCATGGGTTTGCACGATGAACGCTGGCCGCCCGCGGTTGAGCCCATGCCGTTTATCCCTATGCCCTTGCAACACCAGGCCGGGATCCCGGAGATCAGCGCGGATCAGGTGCTGGCTAGAGCGGTGGCCACCACCGAGGTGCTTATTGACTGTGCGCCCGAGGTGGTGCTGAGCTACCCGCAGCGCGAGGGCGACCGGCGTCTTGCGGCGAGTCCCCTGATCAAGCGTGTACCGGCGACCGACGTGAAAGAGCTTGTCAATCCCTGGCCCGAAGGCTACGCACGGCAGATTTGGCGCAGCGCACGCTTGGACTACCTCGATGACACCAGCGCACCACCGCTCGCCCTCAACACGCGTGCGCGTGGAGGAGCGGGTGTTATCAGGGAACAGGCCCGCTGCCCGTTTCGGGCTTTTGCTGTTTACCGGCTCGGCGCTCGGCCTTTGGGAGAAGGCGTGCCTGGCTTAGACCGAGCGCAACGGGGTGCCCTGGTACACCGGGTACTGCAGGATCTCTGGTCCGCGCTCGGATCCCAGGCGGCGCTGCGGCCTATTTCGGAACCTGCGCTCACTGACCTTGTGCGCGACGCCGTCAAGCGGACCCTAGAAGACGCAGGGCTTAGCGACCGATTCGGCACGTTGGAGGGAGAACGCCTGATCGCCCTGACCCAAGAATGGATCGAGGTGGAGCGTGCTCGCGCGCCTTTCGAGGTGTTGGCGACCGAAGCGAAACGCGAACTCACCATCGGGGGTTTGACCCTGGAGCTGCGCATCGATCGCATAGACCGTTTGAGCGACGGCCGTCTTGCGGCGATCGATTACAAGACCGGCGACGCCGCCATCGAAGCGTGGTTCGAGGAAAGGCCCGAAGAACCCCAATTGCCCTTATATGCTCTGGTGCTCGGGGATGATTGTGCCATGCTCTCCTTCGCCAAGCTGAAACGGGGCCAGTGCGGTTACCTTGGGCTGTGCGCCACGCAAGAGGAGGGCACCGGATTGGCCGCCTTACAGGGATCCAAGTGGGCAAACCGGCATCCGAGCTGGGAAGCGCTGCTTGCGACCTGGCGTGCCCACATCGAAAGCTTGGCGGAGGAGTTTCGCTCAGGCAACGCCCGGGTCGCCCCCAAAAATGGACCTGAAACCTGTCGTACCTGCGCTCTGCCGGGGCTTTGCCGCATCGCCGAGATCAACGCCGCAGATCCCCAAAGCTTTGATGACTGAGCTCCCATTCGACGCCGACCAGCGGTCTTTGCCCTTGGCGCCCGCGACTTCGTTTATCGTCCGCGCGCCGGCCGGATCCGGCAAGACCGAGCTTCTCACCCAACGTTTCCTGTCTCTACTCGGTCATGTGCGCCGCCCGGAAGAGATCGTGGCTATCACCTTTACCCAAAAGGCGGCGGCGGAAATGCGCAGCCGCATCCGCGATGCGCTCGACGATGCCCGAGCGCCAACCGAGCCTGGCGGGCCCCACGTCGAGCAGCGCCGAGACTTAGCCGCACGGGTATTACAACGGGATAAGGAGCTTGGCTGGGAATTGCAGCGAAACCCGAATCGCTTAAGGATACAGACCATAGACGCGCTCTGCGCCTGGCTCACGCGACGTTTGCCGATACGTTCCGGTTTTGGCATGCAGCCGCAAATTCTCGAGGATGCGGCTGCCCTCTATCGCGCCGCGGCGCGCAATACCTTGGCCGAGCTCGAGTCGGGAGAAGCTTGGTCTGAGCCCATCGCCAAGTTGCTGCAACACCTGGACAACGATTTGCCGCGCCTCGAAGATCTGCTCACGGAAATGCTCGGCCGGCGTGATCAATGGATCCGCCATCTCGGGGCCGCATCGGAGCGCGCCATGCTGGAGGAAGCCCTGCAAGAAGAGAACTGCTTGGCTTTGCGAAGAGCCGAGGCGGCGGTACCGCCGGCGAGCAAGGCCGCTATCGTGGAACTGGCCCAGTACGCGGCCGCGAACCTACCATCCCGTGATCCGCCTGATCCCATCGTCGTCTGTGCTGCGCTCGCCGAGCTGCCACCCGCGGAGCCCGAAGCGCTTTCCATGTGGCTTGGGATCGCCGCCTTGTTGCTTACCAAGGAGGGGAAATGGAGGCGAAGCGCCAGGGTTCAGGAAGGCTTTCCACGGCCTAGCTTCGGCACCGAGGCCGACAAACAGCGCACCCGCACGATGAAGGACAAAATGAGCGCATTGTTGGAAGAACTCAGTGCACAGGCGGAGCCTCTTAGGAACGCGCTAGCAGCCTTACGGCGTTTACCGCCACCGGCCTACACCGATAACCAATGGATGACGACCCAGGCCTTGTTCGAATTGCTGCGGCTGGGTCTGGCGCATCTCGCACTCGTGTTTGGGGAGAAAAAAAACGTTGACTTTCCGCAGCTCGCTTTGGCGGCTCTCAAGGCGCTGGGAGAGTCCGACGCGCCCACGGATTTGGCGCTCGCCTTGGATCACCGTATCAGCCATTTGCTGGTGGACGAATTTCAGGATACCTCGTACAGCCAGTTTGATCTACTTATGCGCCTGACCGCGGGATGGGAGAGCGGGGACGGGCGGACCTTGTTCCTGGTGGGCGATCCGATGCAGTCGATCTATCGCTTTCGCGAAGCCGAGGTCGGCTTATTCCTTAACGCTTGGGAGCAGCAGCGCTTGGGCCAAGTGTCCTTGGTTCCGCTCGAGCTCTCGGCTAACTTCCGTTCCAGCCAAGGCATTGTGAACTGGGTCAACCACTGCTTTGATCGGGTCATGGCCGCCAACCACCCGGCCGATGAGGCGCCCGTGCCCTATACCCCCAGCGTGACCACGCACTTCTTAGAGAACGACGGAGTCAGCATCCATCCGTTTTTTGATGATGACGATTGGGGGGAAGCCCAGATGGTGCTTACTCTGGTTAAGGAGGCCCGCAAGCGGGATGAGAGCGTTGCGGTGCTGGCACGCACACGCCTGCACTTGCGCGAGGTAGTGGCCTCTCTGAACGCGGCCGATCTGCGCTATCAAGCCACGGAAATCGCTTCCTTGGCAGACCGTCCCGTGATCCAAGACTTGACGGCGTTGACCGTAGCCCTGTTGCATCCGGCGGACCGGATCGCCTGGCTGTCCGTGCTGCGGGCGCCCTGGTGTGGTCTCAGCCTCGCTGATCTGCACGCCTTGGCGGCTCACGACCACCGGCGATGCCTATGGGATCTTCTCTGCGATTCGGAGCTTCAATCGCAGATCAGCGCCGATGGCCAAGAGCGGCTGCGGCGCCTGCGGGTGGTTTTCCAAGCGGCTTTGGCCAAACGGCGCAGAGGTTCGTTGCGGCGCTGGGTGGAGGGAACCTGGCTGGCCCTGGGCGGCCCGGCCTGCATCACGGAAGAAACCGATTTTCTCAACACGCGCGCGTTTTTCGACAAATTGGCTGCCCTGGAGCAAAGCGCGGACTTGCCGGAGTGGCAGCGATTGAGGGCGCTTGTTGCCACCGCATTCGCGGCGCCCGACAGCCGAGCCGATCCGATGCTGCAGCTCATGACGATACACAAAGCCAAGGGTCTCGAGTTCGACACCGTGATCATCCCCGGCCTAGGGCGCAGTACGCGCCCGGATCAGGAACGTTTACTGCTGTGGATGGAACGCCCGCGGGCCGACGGCCGCAACGATCTGCTGCTTGCTTTGCTGCCGGAAATGGCGGCCAAAGGGAAAGAGGAGATCTACCACTATCTAAAGCGCCTGACGCGCGCGCAGATGCTGGCGGAGCAAAAGCGACTGTTGTATGTAGCCGTCACCCGAGCCCGACGGCAGCTTCATCTGCTGGGCCGGGTGCCGACCCGCGCTGTGGCTGATCAGATCGAGCCTCAGCGTCCTGCGCCCGGCACGCTGTTGAATGATCTGTGGCCCGTGGTTGAAATGCAATTTCGCCGGTCTTTGAATGTACGCGGCCCCCAGGGAGGACCGATTTCAGATGCCGATCGGCTACAGCGTGTGAGGCGTCTCAGCCTGGATTGGGCCCTGCCGCCGCCACCCGCGCTAATCCCAGGATCACGGCAGAGCGCAATCCATGCCGAGGGTAGCATCGAGTTCCGCTGGGCCGGAGGCACCGCTCGGCACGTGGGAACCATCGTGCACCGTTTCCTACAGGTCATTGCCACGCAGGGGCCACGCGCTTGGGACATTCATTCGCGCCGGATACAGATCGCCGTCGCCCGCTCACTGACGACGCTTGGAGTTCCCGGCGACGCTCTTCAAGCGGCTGTGGGCAAGGTGTTGGACGCTCTTTCCAAAACCTTGGCTGACCCGCGGGGGCGCTGGATCCTGAGCCCGGACCACCAAGACGCCCACAGCGAATACGCCTTAGGGGGCGTGCTGGGCGATGAGATCATCCACGCGGTCATCGATCGTATCTTCATCGACCAGCAGGGAACCCGCTGGATCATCGACTACAAAACCGGCACCCACCTCGGCGCCGACCCGACGGCGTTTATCGACAACGAACAGCAGCGCTACCAAGGCCAACTTGAGCGCTACGCGGCGCTGATGGGCGGGTTGGAACAGCGCCCGATCCGGCTTGGCCTCTATTTTCCGTTGCTCACGGCCTGGCGCGAATGGGAGCCTGCCGGGACGCGGTGAACTCCGGCCCTTTGCCGGGCGGCGTAATGCGGCAAGAATATCCCCGTGGTCAATGGAATAATTCTCGAGACTTTCACTCGCTCGATGCCATCATTGAGACTCCAAGTCGCTCCGGGGCAAGCTTCTACGAATCTTCTACGAATCCTACCCAGCTTCACGCTGATGGCGGATGGCAAGCACAAGAACCACGTCCTCCGCTTCGAGGTAGCTATACAGAGCAAGGTAACCCGTCTTGCCGCGAGATATCACCAGCTCTCGCAATTCGCCTTCGACAGGTCGTCCGATCAGCGGATGGCGCTCAAGGATGGAGACGGCCTCTTGGATGGTGGTGACTGCAACAGCCGCGATCGCAGGATCTTCCTCGGCAAGGAACTCAAAGATGCGTTCGAAGTCACCAAATGCCCGTTCCGAGTAGACTACTTGCGCCAAGGCTCGGCCTTTGGACGAGGCGCTTTCCTTCCCTGAACCCGTGCTTTCATATAAGCATGCACCTCGTCAACGGGGTAGCCTGTGCCCGTGCGCAGCATCTCCTTCTGGGCCACCTTGGCCTCGTCTACGAACGCTCTACGCCGTTCTGCGAGCAGAGTCTGTTGGGCAATCGCCTCCACCATGAAGGCGTGCATCGACTGCTCGGTGTCCTTTACCAAGGCGGCGATGCGCTCCTTGAGCTCAGCGGGAAGTTTGAGGGTCGTGCTACCCATGGACCAACCTCCAATATTCGGTGTCACCATGGTAATACCTCAGTTGGTATAGAGTCAACTGCGTGACGGGGTTGCGCTTCCCGGAAGCTATAAAGTGCGAGGCAGCCCGTCGTCCCCGTCCCATGCGAGAAAGTTCGCGAGCAGACGCAGGCCGGGGCGCTGGCTCTTCTCAGGATGGAACTGCACGGCAAAGAGATTTTCGTGCGCCCACGCGCAGGCGAATTCCAGGATATAGTCGGTAGTCGCCGCAACCAGAGAGCGGTCTTCCGGTTTTACGTAGTAGCTGTGAACGAAGTAAAAGCGTGCGTCTTGCTCTATTCCGTTCCACAGCGGATGGGCCTTCTGCTGTTTTACTTGGTTCCAACCCATGTGCGGGATTTTAAAGCGGGCTTGTGTCCTCGGGTCTAAGGGTCTTTCCGCGAAACGCACGACCTTCCCGGGTATCAACCCCAATCCCGCCGTGCCACCCCCTTCTTCGCTATCCGTGAGCAGGCTTTGCAAACCCAAGCAGATCCCGAGAAAGGGCTTTGTGCCCATCGCCTCGCGCAGAGCTTGGTCCAGGCCCAAGGAGCGGAGCCGGCGCATACAGTCACCGATTGCGCCTTGACCCGGAAACACCAAGCGGTCGGCGCCCCGGATCTCGCCCGGCGATTGGCAAATTCGAACCCGGCCGCCCACGTGCTCCAGCGCTTTGGCAACCGAACGCAGATTACTCATGCCATAGTCGATGAGGGCAATAGTCGCCATGCCTTACAGTGTGCCTTTGGTGGAGGGAACGATGGTGCTGCTTCGCGGGTCAGGCTCGCAGGCCATGCGCAAGGCCTTGGCGAAGGCTTTGAATATGCTCTCGATGACGTGATGCGCGTTGCGCCCGCGCATAGTGTCGACATGCAGGGTGATCAGGGCGTGATTGACCAAGCCCTGAAAGAACTCGTAGACCAGATCTACGTCAAACTCTGCCACCCGCGCCCGCGGGAAATCGACCTCGAAGGTAAGCCCCGGACGTCCCGAGCAGTCGATCACCACCCGCGACAGGGCTTCGTCCAAAGGCACATAGGCATGCCCATAACGGCGAATGCCGCGTTTCTCGCCCCATGCCTCTCTCAGTGCTTGGCCAAACGTGATCCCCACGTCTTCCACCGTATGGTGCGCATCCACCTCCAGATCGCCCGCAGCACGAATCGCCAGATCGAGCAAGCCGTGCCGTGCCAGTTGCTCCAGCATGTGGTCGAAGAACGGGAT
>JBOHHR010000393.1:0-5399 GCA_050725475.1 Gammaproteobacteria bacterium
GCGCCCACGACCTTATCATCGGCGCGACGGCTCTGAGATACGGCTACCCCGTGCTGACAGGCAACGTGGAAGACTTCCAGCGAATGCCGGGGATAACTGTAATAGACGCCACGGCTTAAGCCTGTAGTCATGAAACGCGAACCAGGCCAACAGGCGGTCAATACCCCTTCGAGATTCAGTAATAGTGAGGCGCTGGAGGCAGGGGTTAAGGTGAGGCCGATCATGAGCAACACCGGTCCAATGACATCCGCCCGTCACGATGGCGCCCAGCAACCACCGGAGGTCGTGACGCTCCAATCCTGCCTCGCGCCACGGGGGCACGTGGCCCACAGTGCGACGCAGAGACCACCCTCGCAAGCGACCCAAACCCGATCCGAAAGCACGCCTGCCAGGTAACGGGATACATTCTGGCCGAGCAGAAGCTTCGCGAGCGGTGTACTCGCGCCAATGCGATGCCTGCATGAGCTTTTTCGCTGAGTTTCGGTAAAATTTACCGAATCTTTCGTGTAAGCTATGCAGCCATCAGCAAGCTTCTAGCGATTCATGTCCCACGCACTCATAGTCGATGATGACGTAGATTCCCTGACCGGCATGGCCGAATTGGTCGGTCGCGAAGGATTTACCGCAGATACGGCGGGCACCTTGGGAGAGGCTCGCGAGAAGATGGTCGAGCGGCGCCCGGACGTCGTGCTGCTCGATCTCGAGCTGCCCGATGGCAGCGGGATGGATCTGTTTCAGGACATCGAATCGGGCAGCACCGAAGTGGTGCTCATTACCGGCCATGCCAGCCTAAAGACCTCGGTCGAGGCCTTGCGTCTGGGCGCTGCCGATTATCTAATAAAGCCCGTCGACGTCAAGCAATTGAAGAACATCTTGTCGCGGGTCGCCCGCCCGGCCGATCTCAAGGAAGAGATCCACAAACTGCGGGGCGAGCTGCGCAGTATGGGTCACTTCGGTCTCTTGGTTGGAGGGTCTCCGGCGATGCAAAAGGTCTATGACCAGATCGCCCGTGTCGGGCCGACGGCGGCGACCGTTCTCATCATCGGAGAAAGCGGCACGGGCAAGGAGCTGGTAGCGCAAACCGTACATGAGTTGAGCCGGCGCAGAAAAAAGGTGTTTCTACCCGTCAACTGCAGCGCCATTTCACCGCAACTGATCGAGAGTGAGATTTTCGGTCACGAAAAAGGCAGTTTTACCGGCGCTACCCGGGAGCACCAAGGATACTTTGAGCAGGCCGACGGGGGCACTTTATTCCTGGATGAGATTACCGAGATGTCGGGGGAGTTGCAGGCCAAACTATTGCGGGTCCTGGAGACCGGCATGTTTATGCGCGTGGGCGCCAATGAATTCCGGGAAACCGATATGCGGGTCATCGCTGCGACCAATCGCCTCCCGGAGGAGGCCGTCGCTGAGGGCAAGCTTCGTGAAGACCTGCTCTACCGCCTGCAAGTCTTTCCGCTTTACGTGCCGCCGCTCAGGGAGCGGGTGGAGGACATCGAGCTGCTCGCCAAGCATCTCCTCGCCGAGATGAACCGCGCCGAATCCACGAATAAGATTCTTGCCGCCCAAGAGCGGACACGGCTTCGGAATTATCACTGGCCGGGTAATGTGCGGGAGCTGAAAAATGTGCTCCATCGGGCGTTCATCATGGCTGACGATCTAATTACTACGGACTTGCTACCGCAGGATCTCGGTACCGAGCCTCCAAGTACCGACACTTCCTCTGACATTGGGGTGGGGTTGAAAATCGAGGAGGCCGAGCGGCGCTTGGTCCTCGCAACCCTCGATCACTGCGGTAACAACAAGGAAAAAACGGCGACGATGCTTGGTGTGAGCGTGAAAACGCTCTACAACCGCTTGCGCAAGTACGGGATGCAGTAAACTCTCTCGTTTACCCACCGCGTGAAAGCCCCTTTCGTGTGGGCCATGATGTGGCCGCTCAATCGGCCCAACAACCCTGAGGGCGGCCGAACAGTCGCATCAAAACGTAGTCGGGGCTCATTGCATCCCTCGTGGGCCGGCGCCGCTTCCAATAGGCCGGTGATGGCTCGTTGGACGTTTCCACCACCGAGAGCAGCAGCAGGCTCACGCCCGCTAGCCAGGCGATGAAGGCGAACAAACCATCGGTTTTGTAGCTGTAGGTGTCTTCGGACACTCGATGGTAAGTGCTCCGGGACGCGAAGCTACCGGAGACGCGGTGCGCAAGACCGTAGAAATCGGCAAAAGTGACAATGGCGTCGGTAACAGTTACCTCTGGATTAAACCCCAGAGCATAAGACTCAGCAAGCACACCGCGCCTAAGTGATTAATACTACACCGTATCATTCCGTGCGCCCTCGCGTGGCATGCTTCCTGCCGCGATAGGCTAGTTGCCGCAACCTTAGGTGCGGTCGGTAGGAGAAACTCCCAACGGCCCGAGAAGGGCGCTTCGCGCATTTCGCGTGTTCGCTGGGATGGTTCTTCAATAGCTAGTTTAATGATCAGGAGAGATACGATGCTGCCAATCTTACTGTGGCTACTCGGCGTACCAATCACCATCATCATAATCCTGCTGCTCCTTGGCGTCATCTGAGGCTCAAGAGCCATGGACTGGCGCGGAGACGCGAGCATGGGCGCCAAGAGGCATCCCAGTCGTGTGTGTCATCGGCTTTTAGGCGTTGATACGGCTAAGCTCGCGATCGTGTTGTCGGCTCAAGGTGAGCTGCGCAGTGATCGCGCCCAACAGCGCGAGGAACATATCCCACTGAGTATCCCATATGTCACCCTGCGTACCGAGGAAGGAATCGGCCGATATGCCGCCGATCAGCGCTACCCACCACTCGATGAATTCATAGCAGGCGCTGAACGCAAGGCAAACGCACAGGACGAAAAAAGACAACCACTTACCTGGCCTAAGCGGGGACCAGCGTACGAGGATCTCACGGATCAGTATGGCGGGTACGAAACCTTGGGCGAAGTGCCCTAACCGATCATAGTGGTTGCGGCGCAGGTCTAGCAGATCCTGCACCCAGGATCCGATAGGCACCTGGGCATAGGTGTAATGGGCGCCTAGTAGCAGGATGAGTGCGTGCAAAAAGAGTAAACGGTAGAGCAGAGGCGTGAGCGGAAACCGGGAATAGCTGATCATGAGTGGCGGAATGGCCAACAAGACCGGGAAGGATTCGAGGATCCAAGTCATCCTCTCGTAAGGTCGCCATCCCGAGATGATGAGGGCGATGCCTACCAGCGCCAATAAGATGAGTGGCTCACGATGGGTCCGAGCGGCCACGTTCGACCCCCAGGAAGAGCGCCAGGTTCCTGAAGCGAGACGTTGCCGATTAGCCCTATCAGCGGTCCGATTCGTACTTGAACGACAACTGTACCCGTGCCCGGTAAGCGGTGACTCGACCGTTTTCAATCTTCATGTCGAGTTTGGTTATTTCGGCGACGCGGAGGTCCCGAAGGTGTTTGCCGGCCTCTTCGACGGCATTCTTTGCTGCGTCCTCCCATGAGTGCGCACTGGTTCCAATGACCTCGGTGACTCTATACACGCTTTCTGTCATGTTTCCTCCTCTGTTGTGTTCTTGTCGCCAATGTGCGTGTCCCGTAGGTGGCATGCCACGGCGCTCTCGGAACAAAGAATCGAAATCAAAAAAGGGGTATAAACAACTTGTAACACACTACTCCAATGCGGGTCGTTGTTAAAGTATGCAGGCGACTGAAATATCGGGTCTCTTTCCATTTCGGATCTTTACAGATGTTTAGAACCCCTGCGGACTCGGTACGAGTTACAAAACCAGCCGGTAATTCTGCGAGGTCGGAGGGACCACTGAACTACGGAATTTAGAATGACCGCTCCACTCGAAGACTATGCGCTCATCGGCGATTGCCAGACCGCCGCCCTTGTTTCTCGGGAAGGCTCGATCGACTGGCTGTGTTTCCCTCGTTTCGATTCAGGAGCCTGTCTCTGTGCGCTCTTGGGCGATGGCGATAACGGCTATTGGCGATTGGGCCCCGAAGCGCGCGTGCTGCGTAGCGAGCGCCGTTATCCGGGAAACACGCTGATCCTGGAGAGCGACTACGAAACCGCTTCGGGCAGCGTTCGCGTGACCGATTGGATGCCGTTGCGGACCGAGCATGCGGATCTCGTCCGTACCGTCACCGTCTTGCGAGGCGAGGTCCCCATGTGCATGGAATTGGTACTGCGCTTCGATTACGGGGACTTGATCCCGTTGGGTCATTCCGTGCGCAGGTGGATGTCGCGCCATCGCCGGGCCGGACATGGTGGAGATACAAGCCTCGGTGCCGCTCACTGCGAGCAACGAAAGGATAGTCAGCCGGTTTCCTGTCAGCGCCGGCCAGACGGAGACCTTCGTCCTGACGTGGCAACCTTCCCACCAAGCCGTCACCCACGCCATCGATCCACGGCAGTCGCTGGCGGACACCGGTGCTTGGTGGCGCGAATGGGCTAGCCGCTGCACTTATGCGGGACCATGGAAAGAAGCGGTCCTGCGCTCCTTGATTACGCTCAAGGCGCTGACTTATACCCCGACCGGCGGTATCGTCGCCGCGCCTACCACCTCGCTGCCCGAATCCTTAGGCGGTGCGCGCAACTGGGACTATCGTTATTGCTGGCTGCGCGATGCCACCTTCACCCTCTATGCCTTGATCATGGCGGGCTACACCGAGGAAGCCAAGCAGTGGAGCGCGTGGCTGTTGCGGGCGGTGGCCGGCGAGCCGAAACAGATGCAGACCCTCTACGGCGTGGCCGGTGAACGGCGGCTCGAGGAGATCACATTGGATGGGCTTTCCGGTTATGCAGGCTCGAGACCGGTGCGGGTGGGCAACGCCGCGTACCGGCAATTCCAACTCGATATCTACGGGGAGCTGATGGACGCGTTGCATCTCGCCCGCCGAGCAGGCCTCGAGCCGCACGCAGCACGCTGGCAATTACAGCGCGATCTGATCGCCTTCGTCGAATCAGCGTGGGAGGAGCCGGATGAGGGGATATGGGAAGTCCGAGGTCCCAGAAGGCACTTCACTTTCTCCAAGGTCATGGCCTGGGTGGCCGTGGATCGTGCCCTCCATGCTTGCGAGCGGCTGAACCTCGAGGGCGCGATCGAACAATGGAAGGTGCTCCGCGATCGCATCCACCGGGACATCTGCGAAAAAGGGTTCGATACGCGTCGCGGCAGTTTCGTTCAGTACTATGGGGGCAAAGGACTGGATGCGAGCCTGCTCTTGATCCCGGTGGTCGGGTTTCTACCGGCCTCCGATCCGCGCGTCTTGGGAACCTGTGTATTCCGGACCATTGTGATCGCTGATTCCGGTCGATTGTGATCGCTGATTCCGACGGAAGATGATCGCTGATTCCGGGCATCGTGATCGCTGATTCCGCTCATGATGATCACGGGTGCTGA
>JBOHHR010000394.1:0-8356 GCA_050725475.1 Gammaproteobacteria bacterium
CATGAAAATCGTTGGCCAGCTCGCGCAGGTATTGGGCGATTTGATGCGGTTCCCGGCTTAGCGCCGCCGCGTTGACCAGATCCGGATACTGGGACAAGCGTTTGATCACGCTTTTCTCCTCTGCCTCGACCAATAGCTCAAGATGGTCGTTGCCCATCGACTGATCCCAGGAATACCCTTTCTCGACTAGGTGACGCATGACGCTACACACGCGCGCGTGCGCGTATTGTACATAGTAGACCGGATTATCGGCGGAATGAGACTTAGCCAACTCCAGATCGAAATCAAGGTGCTGCTCGCAGCGGCGCATGACATAAAAGAACCGCGTGGCATCCACGCCCACCTCCTGGTACAGCTCGCGTAGGGTCACGAATTCCCCGGCCCGCGTGGACATGGGCACGCGCTCCTGGCCGCGGTATAGGGAAACAAATTGCACCAGTAAGCACTCTAAGCGCTGAGGCTCTGTCCCCGTCGCTTGCAGCACGCCCTTCAAGCGGGGGATGTATCCGTGGTGGTCGGCGCCCCAGATATCGATAAGCACGGAAAAGCCACGCTCCAGCTTATTCACGTGGTAAGCGATGTCCGAGGCGAAGTAGGTCGGCTGCCCGTTTTCACGGATCACCACCCGGTCCTTTTCGTCGCCAAACGCGGAGGCGTTAAACCACCAGGCGCCCTCGCGCAAGTACAGATGGCCGCTTCTCTTAAGTTGTTCGGCCACCGTGAGCAGATCGCGGGACTCGATCAGTTGTCGTTCTGAAAACCACCGATCGTAGACTACCCCGAACTCAGCGAGATCGCGTTCGATCCCATCTAAGACTTTTTCAAGCCCATATTCGTGTATGGCGCCAAATCGGCTTTCCCCCAGCAGCGCCCGCGCCTGCTGAATCAGGGCGTCCAACCGCGTCTCCGGATCGAGATCCGTTGCAACGGCCCCTAGCTCCGTGGCGGAAGCGGTATAGGCATCGCCCGATTCGGCGCGCAGCCCGGCGGCGATCGCATTCACGTACTCCCCCCGATACCCGTTGGCGGGAAATTCGATCGATTCGCCTCCTAGCTCTAGGTAGCGCAGCCAGACGCTGAGCGCAAGGATGTCCATTTGCCGCCCGGCATCGTTGACATAGTATTCTCTTTCGACCCGGTAGCCCGCCTCGGCTAACAGATTAGCCAAAGCCGCGCCATAAGCTGCGCCGCGCCCGTGCCCTACGTGCAAAGGCCCGGTGGGATTGGCGGAAACGAACTCGATGAGAACCCGCGTCCCCGCGCCTAGTTGCGAGCCGCCATACCGGTCTCCTTCTGCGAGAATGCGCTCGATTACCGCAAGGAATGCGCGGGGGGCGAGGTAGAAATTGATGAATCCTGGACCCGCCACTTCAGCGCGGGTGAAGGCAGTCGATTCGGGCAGCGCTTCCAGGATCGCTTGCGCCAGCTCGAGCGCTGGCCTGCGCGCTTGTTTGGCCAGCACCAAGGCGATGTTGGTGGCGAAGTCGCCGTGGCGAGAGTCGCGTGCGGGCTCGAGATGAACCGTCTCTGGCTCCGCGATGGTAAGGGTCTTTTGTTCCCGCAGGCGCTTGAGCGCTTGCATCAAGAGCTGGCTGATTTCCTGTTTCAAGGTGTTGATCCGCAGATGGTCAAAGTTCTCGCATTCTAGAATCCCTTGTGGTCTGACACCAGTTGCTCCCCGGCGTTTGTGGCGCGCCAAATGTACTACTATTTCACCATGAGCTTGGGAGATTCCCTGAGTCCGTTTGGGAGAGGGAAATCCTATTCGGGCAGGAAGCGAAACAGGGCTCTTGCTTGCTTGACACAAAAGGAGAACCAATGGAGCTTGAAAACAGCGCAGATACTGCAGAGACGATACTCCTCGCGGAAGATGATGATGCAACCCGCTTGCTGCTGCGCACCGCGCTGGCGGGGGATGGCTACCAGTTTCTTGAAGCCAAGGACGGCATCGAAGCGGTGGAGCTTTTCGAGCGCCACCGGCCCAACCTGGTGCTCGTGGACCTGGCCATGCCGGGACTCAATGGGATCGAAGCATGCGCCCGTATCAAAGCCTCATCCGAAAACACCCCCATCGTCGTGATCACAGCGATCAATGACGAACGTTTGGTGAAGAGCGCGTTTGCCACGGGAGTGACCGATTACTTGACCAAGCCTTTGCATTGGGCCGTGGCGCGCTACCGCATCCGGCGCATACTGGAAACCGCCCATACCGAACGGCGGCTACGGCATCTGGCCTATCACGATACGGTAACGGGACTTCCCAACCGCCCGCTTTTCTATGATAGAGCGTGGATGGCGCTCGCCCGTGCCGATCGCAGCGGGCACGTATTGGCGCTCGTAGTGTTGGGCATCGACGGGTTTCACCCGATCAATGAGAGGCACGGCCGCAAGACAGGGGAAGAGCTGTTGCGGCGAATGGCAGACCGCTTGACCGCTGCCGTTCGAAAAAACGATACGGTGGCCCGCCTTGGGGGCGATCAATTCATCGTGTTATTAGAGGATCTTTCCAGCCCAGAGGATGTCTTCCCTGTGGTGGACAAGCTCTTGGCAACGGTGAAGGAGCCGACGGAAATCGACGGTGTTGAGCTGGGAGTGACAGCGAGCATAGGCATTGCCTACCACCCAAACGAGGGCCACGACATGGAACGCCTGATCCACGTGGCGGAAACCCATATGGAGCGTGTGCGCACGAACAGTGGAGACGGTTATCGAACCACGGACTAAACCGCTTGCGCATGACACTAACACACCTCCGCGCAGGAGCAAAAAAAGTCCAACCTGTTTCGGGGCGTTACCGCCTACACATTATCTGCCTAACCATAAAGCTGTAAGAGCAGCGGATGGAGCTGGCGAGCCGTCCACCGCCCGAACTCCGTTAAAAAAATGTCCAGTTCGGCCCTGCCCGCTTATCCCTTGGACCTTTCATTCGCTATTTGCGGGCACTCGCGACACCTTGGCGCGAGCTTTAGAGGTTGACTTTCGGCTCGATGAGCCTATGCTTGGGTGCCCTGCTGATAGCTAATAAAATCTTTTCGAGGAGGTGGAATATGGCACTGCAACTCGGCGATATCGCTCCCGATTTCAGCGCTGAGACGACGCAAGGTCCAATTCGGTTTCACGACTGGATTGGGGGGGGATGGGCTATTCTGTTTTCACATCCGAAAGACTTCACGCCGGTGTGCACCACAGAATTGGGCTATATGGCCAGCCTGAAGGGCGAGTTTGAGAAGCGCAATTGCAAGATCATTGGGCTGAGCGTGGATCCTTTGGATTCCCATCGCGAGTGGTCGAAGGACATCGCAGAAACCCAGGGTCATGGGCCCAACTACCCGCTTATTGCGGACGCCGATCGAACGATCGCCAATGCATACGGAATGATCCATCCCAACGCTAACGACACGATGACCGTGCGCTCTGTCTTTGTCATCGGTCCAGACAAGAAGATCAAGCTCATGATCACCTATCCGGCGAGCACCGGACGCAACTTTGATGAAATCCTCCGGGTGCTCGATTCCCTACAGTTGACTTCGAATCACCAAGTGGCAACACCGGTTAATTGGAAACACGGGGAAGACGTGATCATTGTGCCGTCGCTTTCTGACGAAGAGGCGAAACAGAAATTCCCAGGTGGCTGGAAGGCGGTGAAACCCTATTTGCGCATAGTCCCTCAACCTAGGGGTCAATGAAGCGCTGGTGAATTTCCGGTGCTTCTCGCCGAATCGGTTTAAACCAGGTTAAGAAGCGTCATCCTCGGGGGTGATGTGCGGCGTGCAATTCTTTAAGGCGCGCCCGCGCAATGTGGGTGTAGATCTGCGTCGTGGAAATATCGCGGTGGCCAAGCAGCAACTGTACTACTCGAAGGTCCGCACCATGGTCTAAGAGATGAGTGGCAAACGCATGGCGCAGCGTATGTGGTGAAATCGCCTTACCTACCCCTGCCTTACGAGCGTAACGCCTGATCAAGTGCCAGAAGGCTTGTCGACTCATCGCTCCTCCACCCCGACGAGAGGGGAAGAGGAGATCGGTGTTGGTCCGCTTTACTAACAAAGGTCTGGCTTCCTGCGAGTAACGCATTACCCAGGCGATCGCCTCTTCGCCCATCGGAACCAGGCGTTCTTTACTGCCTTTTCCCGTGACCCGCACCACGCCCTGCCTCAGATTAACACGCAACGTGGTCAATGCGACGAGTTCCGATCCTCTGAGTCCGGTAGCATAAAGCACCTCCAGCATCGTGCGATCACGCAGCCCGGCTGGCTCCCCAACATCGGGAGCACCTAGCAGACTTTCGACCTCGGACTCCGTCAAATACTTCGGTAACGCACGCCCCACGCGCGGCGATTCGATGTGGGCGCTTGAGTCTTCGTTCAGCAACCGCTCTCGCACTAGATAACGGCATAATCCACGTACACTCGATAATCGCCGAGCCGTGCTTCGCACGGACGCATGGGTGTAACTTCTGAGAAAGCGCAACAGCTCATCGTTGCTTGCCTCTAGCAAGGTTCGGCCGTGGGCACTGAGCCATCGGCTCAGTCCCTGCAGATCCGAGCGATACGATGCGAGCGTTTGGTCGCTCAAACCCCGTTCGATCCAGAGGTGATCCAAATAGGATTCGATGAGCACTATGTCACAGGAGATCCCGGGCGGATTACCGCAATCGGATGTGCTCCCCATGGGCGAATAACAGGTGATCCCGCGCTGCGGGGAAAAGCAACCGATTGGTGCAGGCGCAGTGCTTAACGCTTGATCTTTTCCTTGATGCGAGCGGCCTTACCTTGTAACCCGCGCATGTAATACAGCTTAGCCCGCCTCACGTCTCCCCGTCGCTTAACGATGAGCTCATGTACCAGAGGGCTAAAAGTCTGGAACACGCGCTCAACGCCCGTGCCATGGGAAATCTTCCGTACCGTAAAGGAGGAATTCAACCCTCGATTTCGTTTTGCGATAACGATCCCTTCAAAAGCCTGTAAGCGTTCGCGATTACCTTCCTTTACCTTGACTTGCACCACCACAGTGTCTCCCTGAGCGAAATCAGGGAGCACCCGATGCATCTGCTCCGCCTCTATCTGTTCAATGATGTTTGTCATCGCTTCGACCTATAAGTAAAAATGAGGTGCCTGCCCTAGGAGCCTGTCTGACTTAGGCCTACTATGGCGGTGGGAAAGCGGTCCATATTTCCGATCATTTTCGTTAAATAGTTACCACTATTCTCCTCAAATGAACGAAAATCTGTCCTCGATTCCCCAAGCGCCTCGCTACGGCTCCCCACGTCAGACAGGCTCCTAGCAACCCTCATAATGTTCCTGAATAAATTCGTCCAAAAGAGCGCATTGCTCTCTATCCAAATCCGACACTCGGATCAAATCGGGGCGCTTCAACCAAGTGCGACCTAAGGCTTGTTTCCTGCGCCAGCGCGCGATCGCTTCGTGGTTCCCCTTCAACAACACTTCTGGAACCCGTTGGCCGCCAATTACCTCCGGGCGCGTGTAATGGGGATGATCCAGCAAGCCCAGAGAGAACGAATCCTCTCTCGCTGAATCTTCATGCCCTAACGCACCCGGCAAAATCCGGGCTACTGCGTCAATAACAACCATTGCCGCCAGTTCACCCCCACTTAAGACATAGTCACCAATAGACCATTCTTCATCCACGTCCGTTTGGATCACACGCTCATCCGCTCCTTCGTAACGCCCGGTCACCATAACCAAGCTTTCCTCACGCGCCAGCTCCCTAACCCCTCGCTGGTCCAGCTTTCTACCTTGAGGAGATAAATAGATCACTCGGCTTTGACCCCCTAGGATGTGCCCGGCCAACTGAATCGCCGCGCGCAGAGGCCCTACCCCCATTACCATTCCAGGTCCCCCACCGTAGGGCCGGTCATCGACGGTAGCGCGACGATCCTTTGCTAAGTCCCTTGGGTTAACTCCCGTAACTTGCAGTAAACCTCTCTTGATACAACGGCCGGTGATGCCATAATTGGTTATGGCAGCCAACATCTCGGGAAACAAAGTTACGACGGCGATCCGCATCAGCGAACAACGTGAGCGGTCGCATTAGGCGTCAGGATCCCAATCCACCGCGATGCACCGCAGTACCGAATCAATACTATATACGTATATACCCGAAATAAACGGAATCAAACGCTCCCGCTCTCCCTGCACCACCAAAACATCGTGCACACCGGTCTCAATCAATCCGGTCACTGTCCCAAAATCGGTTCCTTCCCTGTTCATCACCCGCATCCCGATTAGATCCGCCCAATAGTATTCGCCCAAACCGGGTTCGGGCAGTTGAGATCGGTAAACCGCGATCTCTTGGCCTATCGATTCCCTTGCTTGGGGACGGTCTTCATACCCCTCCAGCAGCGCTAGCACACCGTTCGCGTGCCTTTTAGTATCGATTACGCACCGTTCAAGCCACCGCCCGTTACTCCCAAAGTACCAGGGCGAATAATGCAATATATTGGTCTTTGGTTGGGTGTAGGAATAAACTCTTACCCACCCCTTAACCCCATAAACGCCACACACGCGCCCCACGACAATGGGTTCGTTCTTTCCTTCCTCTGTGTGTTTCGAATGCCGAGCCTCACAAACCGGCATTACAAGGATGCGTGACGCTTTATCAGTGATGCCACTCGCTGGGTACACCTCGCCCCATTTGATAACCAGTAGTGTAAGCGTTCTTTATCGATACTAAACGCTGTCACGGCTCCTGTGGCGATAGGATTAAAAAAGCCTACCCGTTCAATACGACGCCCATCCCGTTTGTAGCGGCTGTCCGCCACTACGATATGATAAAAAGGACGTTTCTTCGCTCCCGCCCGGGACAAACGAATCTTTACCATAATGGTCCAGTCCCCGATAATGCCAAAACAGAGCAAATTTTAAAGCAAAATCGCTTAAGAGCACAAGAAACAAGCCAAAGTAGATGAACTCCTTATCGACAAGCCCTCTTGCAAGAGAAAAATCTACACTGCGCGGCAAAATGAAACAGCGCCGGCAAGCGCTTTCCGCAGATCAACGTACCCTTTTTTCGCGCCGCATCGCCGAGCGGGTATTTAAACTCCTGGAACTCGGGCGTGCAGCAGTCGTTTTCGTTTATCTATCGCACAAGGACGAAGTAGCGACACATTCGATCGTGGACCGACTGTGGGCTGAGGGCAAAATCGTGTTGGTGCCGAGGATCATTGACAGTACCCGAATGGCTGCGTGTAGCTTCCCAGGCTGGGACAAATTGATCAAGGGTCCTCTCGGGATCCTCTATCCTTCAGATTCCAAAGAACACTTCGCACCTGTCGACGTAGCTCTGACTCCAGGCCTTGCGTTCTCCACCACTGGGGCGCGATTAGGCTTTGGCGCCGGTTACTACGACCGTTGGTTCTCCACCTACGGAGCGCATGTCAAGATTGGATTGTCGTTTGAGTCACAGCTATTGTTAGCGCTCCCGACCGACCAGACCGATGTCCCTATGGACCTTATCGTGACCGAAAAGCGCTGCATCCGCGTCAGCGGCGCAAAAATCAACATGATTTGACGTGAAATCGCGACAAAGGTGACACTCAGAAGCATCCCCAATTTGAGCCGTTTCCACACACCGCGCGTACCTATATGAATTAAGGAACTTTTTCAATAAAGATATGCGGTGGCACCCGACTTGCCTTGCCGAAAATATTTAATTATCAGGAGGCCACAATTGGCCAGTACTGCATCACGTTGTTGCGCGGCCCTCGATTTCACTGCGGTCGCGGCTCTTGTAATTGCGTTCTTGTGTCTGACCAACGATTTGTGGTCGCTGAACCCAGTGGCCGGCGCTCTAGAGGTTTTCTTTTTCGCCCTTCATGTTTCAGTGGTCGCACTCATAGCAGGGCGCTTGCTTGAGCTTGCTCGCTTAGCTTCACGGCCTCACCAGAACCGCGTCCCTTCGGCTGTCGTACACCTGGAGGCTTATCCGCAGAGAACTTCCTTCCCTAGTACTGGATCATCGCCAAAAAAGGCCGCCTGAGGTCTACGGACCCGCTTGTTGCGAGTTCATTAACCAAAGCGAGCGGCGACCTTCAATTGGGATCTTCGACAGCCTTCATGCTTAATCGGATCCGTCCCTGTTTGTCGATCTCCAGGACTTTAACCCTGACCAAATCGCCTTCGGACAGTTTGTCGCTCACGTTTTGTACCCGCTCGTCAGAAATCTGCGAGATATGGACCAACCCGTCCTTGCCGGGCAAAATGTTAACAAAGGCACCAAAATCCATTAGCTTCGCGACACGGCCTTCGTACACTTTGCCGACTTCGACTTCGGCGGTAATCTGTTCGACTCGCCGACGCGCTTCTTGGCCAGCCGCGTAATCGACCGATGCGATTTT
>JBOHHR010000395.1:0-1557 GCA_050725475.1 Gammaproteobacteria bacterium
TCAAATGACGGCCAGCCAGTGGTGCCTATATCCCATGTACGATTACACCCACTGTCTCTCGGACGCTATCGAAGGGATCACGCATTCGCTCTGTACCCTTGAGTTTGAGGATCACAGGCCCCTGTACTACTGGGTGCTGGTTAATCTGGATGTGCCGTGTCATCCCCAGCAGATCGAGTTTGCGCGCTTGAATCTGGACTATACGGTGATGAGCAAGCGCAAGCTCAACCTGCTGGTGGAAGGCGGCTATGTCAGCGGCTGGGACGATCCCCGCCTGCCTACCCTAAGCGGCCTGCGCCGGCGCGGGTATACCCCTGAGGCGATACAGGATTTCTGTGAACGCATCGGCCTGACCAAGAAGGACACGATGATCGAGGTGGGTTCGCTCGAGAACTGCATGCGCGAAGACTTGGAAAACAAAGCGCCGCGCGCCTTCGCCGTATTACGCCCGCTGCGGGTGGTGATCGAAAACTATCCCGAGGGACAAAGCGAAGAATTGGATGCCGCTAACCATCCCAATCGCCCCGAGATGGGAAGCCGTAAGATTCCGTTCAGCCGGGAGATCTACATCGAACGCTCGGATTTCATGGAACAGCCACCGAAGGATTTCTATCGCCTTGCTCCCGGCCAGGAAGTTCGTTTGCGCTACGCCTATGTCATCAGGTGCCAGGGCGTGGTCAAAGATGATGCCGGCAATGTGGTGGAGCTGCGTTGCAGTTACGATCCCGATACCAAAAGCGGCAGCGCCAAAACCGCCCGCAAGGTGAAAGGAACGATCCACTGGGTATGCGCACGACAATCCATCCCGGCCGAAGTGCGCTTATACGACCGGCTGTTCGTCATTCCCGATCCCGACCAAAGCGGTGAGTTCCTCAAAAACCTCAATCCCGCTTCCGTCGAAATCTTAACGGAAGCGTATGTGGAGCCTAGCCTTCTCGCGCCCTCCAGGGAGAGCCGTTATCAGTTCGAGCGCCGGGGTTACTTTTATCTCGACCCGATCGACTCCACAGCCGCCCGCCCAGTATTCAACCGCACGGTCACCTTGCGGGACTCTTGGGTTAAGCGGCCTGGTCGATGACCGCCCTGCATCCGGTGGTTCCTGTTGCGGCCCTTATTTCCTGAAAGCGAGGACTTGGTCTTTGGTTGTTAATGCGAGCAGCTCAATACCGGTCGCTTTCTCAAAAATCTCGCGGACAGGCGGGCCCGACGTGTCTGTTTCTTGTCTGTCCACACCGACCACGAACGCATTAATTTTTAGATGAGGAAATTTAGAAAGCATTTTTATCGTCTCGTATTTCGTTCCTCCATCTGTTATTGCATCATCGAGCACTAGAGCTGATTTCGCCCGAGCCAAGTCAAAACCGACAAATAAACCTCCCTCTGCGTGCGTTTTTTCCGCTTTTCTATTGTACGCGAAGGGCATGGTGATGCCGTGTCTTTGATGGAGTGCAATGCACGTTGCGATGGCGATGTTGATCCCCTTGTAGGCCGGCCCAAAGATCACATCGCAGGTGTGAAGCCGCTTGGCGGCTAGGTAGTCGGCAAAATAGCCTCCGA
>JBOHHR010000396.1:0-5989 GCA_050725475.1 Gammaproteobacteria bacterium
CTGTAACCCGTGTGCGCGGGCTTATCCGTCAGATGCACACGCCCGTATTTGTCAATGTATTTATAGATATCTGCCTTAGCCGCCGGTGCGATACCGACCAAGAAGAACACCAAGAGGGTTACCAAAGGAGAACTCGCGGGAGGAGACAAGGCAAAACGACTAGGTTGATTAGATTTCATAGTCATTTCCTTACTTATTGGGTTAAAAACATCGCTGTCTGAACACCGATTGAGGCGTAGGCGCCGGCCAGCGCGTCGTCCAGCATGACCCCAAATCCTCCTCCCACATGCTGATCTATGGCTCGAACAGGCCATGGCTTGAGGATATCAAATATTCGAAACAATGCGAATCCAAGTGCGACCCAGATCCATTGAGGTGGGACGGCCGTCATCGTAATGAGGTAACCGACCACCTCATCCCACACGATGCTGGGATGGTAGTGCACCCCCAGCGTCGCCGTTGTCCGCTCGCAAACAAATATTCCCAGTAAAAACAGCACAATAACCGTCGCTCCGTAGTAGGCAAGAGGCAATTGCACCATCCCAAAGTATAGCCCGACCCCGATTAGGGTACCAAAGGTACCGGGAGCGAGCGGCAAAAGGCCGATGCCGAAACCCGAGGCAATGAGGTACGCTGGCCGCCGCAGAAAGCCGGCTGGTAGGCGTTGCCGCTTAAGGTCCATCTTAGCCCGCAGCAGAATCAGACAAGGTATTGATTTGTTTGCCCAAGTACGATAATTGAAGCGTGCCGGAAAATGCCGTTCGGCCAATGTGCAAGGCTTCTCATTTTTAATTCAGCTAAGCAACGATAAGATGCCCAACCGAGATCATTGTCGTTTGGGGAGAGACCATGACTAAAGGGTGGCTACCTGGCGTTTGCCTGGTGCAGTTGGCGGCGATGATGGCATGCGCTGCTTCTGCACAAGGCCTCTACCCCGGTGACGGGAGCCTGTATCCACCCGAAATCTTCGACTATTGTGTCGAATTGTACGGGATCCCGGGTTCGCGCGCTGAGCAATGCATGCGCTATGAGAACCAGCAAAAGCGCGAAGCCGAAACTCTGTTGCAGGGGGAAGTGGGAGACCTGCAGATGCGCGAGCGAATTTTCGCTAAGTGCTACGCAGAATGGGGTCGAAAAGGGATGAAATGGGTTAATCACTGTGTGCAAACAGAGGTGAGTTACCACCAGATCCACGGCCGATAACGCACACCGCTCGTTGCTTGCTCCGTGTCGCTGTGCCCCCGGTTTGCACACAAGCAAAACTGTTAACGTCATTTTCATGCGGCCTCAGATGAGATCTAGCCCGAGGTTGAGGCGTACCTTCGAGGGGTTTAAACCGGCATGGTGGCTCACAAGCCCCCACGCCCAAACCATCTTGGCCGCTTTCATACGCCGCCGCGCTTGCCTGCAACTCACGCGTGAGCGGCTGGAGCTGCCCGATGGTGATTTCCTTGATTTGGATTGGACGCCGCACGCGCGGGGACCGCTGGTCCTCGTGTTTCACGGATTAGAAGGATCAAACCAGTCGCGCTATGCGATGGGGGCGCTTGAGGTCATACATCGCCACGGTTGGCAGGGCGGCATCATGTACTTTCGCGGCTGCAGCGGCGAGATTAATCGGCTCACTCGCAGCTATCACTCCGGCGACACCGCAGACATGCAGTTCTTGTTTCAAAACCTGAAACACCGCTATCCAGAGCGGGGGCTTGCCGCAATTGGTTTTTCCTTGGGGGGCAATGCACTGCTCAAGTACCTCGGTGAAGCCGGGAATGCTTCCTTGCTGTCTGCCGCCGCTGCTGTGTCCGTGCCGTTCGATCTCGATAAGGCGGCACGCAAGTTAGAGGCCGGATCCTCTCGCATTTATCAGTGGTACCTGTTACGAAAACTGCGGGCTAAAGCAAAAGCCAAGGGTTTGGCTACTTCCGTTGAACTAAAGCGCCTCAAAACATTTCGCCAATTCGACGATCGGATCACGGCGCCGCTGCACGGGTTCGAGGACGTCGATGATTACTACCGACGCGCGAGCTGCCGTCAGTACCTGCGTGGCATTGCCGTTCCCACCCTGATCCTGCATGCCAAGGACGATCCTTTTTTGCCAGCGGAGGCGATCCCCAGCCCCGAAGAGGTATCTGAAACCGTCCAACTAGAAATCAGCCCGCAGGGTGGGCACGTGGGATTCGTCTCCGGTAAGACGCCGTTACGTCCCCATTTCTGGTTGGAATCGCGGATCCTGAATTTTCTTAAGGACTCTTTTTCTACTAACTCGAAATGCTCGCCTTCATAGAAAACGGGAGGACGTTGAGTCGATCATCGTGAACGTTTTGGAACCGGCGCTGGAGGCACGCTCGTCAATGGCGCGCCCAGGTTGTAGGATCGCAGGGCAACAGGATCATTTTCGAGGTAGATTCAATGCCTTCTTTCGATGTCGTATCTCAGGTGGATCAGCACGAATTACGCAACGCCGTCGATCAAACCAACCGGGAAATAGAGAAGCGCTTCGATTTCAAGGGGACGGCGGCCAGGGTCGAACAGTCCGGACGAGAGCTCACGATCGTCGGGGAAACCGAGTTTCAAATCCGTCAGATCGTGGAAATCTTGCATGTAAAAATGGCGAAACGAGGCATTGATCTGGCGTGCCTGCACGCGGGGGAGATAATGGAGTCCGGCAAAGAAAGCCGGCAAGTGATCCTCGCTAAACACGGGATAGACAAAGAAACAGCCAAAGCGATCCTTAAAGCCGTTAAGGAAAGCAAACTTAAGGTACAAGCCGTGGTGCAAGGCGACGAGGTGAGAGTCGCAGGAAAAAAACGCGACGAGTTACAAGAGATCATCCGCACCTTGCGAGAGAAAGATCTCGCACAACCGCTGCAGTATATCAATTTTCGCGAATAGCCTGTCCAAAGCACAAGCGATCGAAGATCATTATGGTCCCGCTCTATGACCTCGCAACCGGCCGTGCCAAAGCCAATGAAAACGCCGGGTGCTGCGTCTCGTAGTGCACCTCGACGCGAAATCCCGCTTCGCTCAGGAGTTGCTCCAAGCCCTGGTGGGTAAACTTGCGACTGATTTCGGTGCGGATCGGTTCTCCTTCTGCCAAGTGTAGGCGTTCACCGAGCAATGGGAAACAGATCCTTTGGGGGCGGCTGGGGAGCACGTACATTTCAATGCGGCGGGCTAAGGGGTTGAAATGCGCATAATGGTGGAATGCCTCCAGATCAAAATTGGCGCCGCTGCGTTTGTTGATCACGCGCAGCATATTGAGGTTGAAGCACGCCGTCAGCCCCGCGCCATCATTGTAGGCGGCATGCAGAAGGTGCGCAGGCTTGATGCGATCGGCGCCAAGAAGCAACCAGTCACCGTCGTCCATGAAGGTGCGCAATTCATTCAAGAATTCCAGCGCCTCTGCAGCTTCGAAATTCCCGACGGTGCTGCCCAAGAACAGCACTAGGTTGGTGCCTCCTTGGGCTGGGAAATGTGCCAGTCCCGCCGAATAATCACCAACGAGCGCTTGCACCCGGAGCCAGGAATATTCTTGGATTAAGCGACGCCCGGTCTCAAGCAGCATCGTATGGCAGACATCGAACGGGGCATAAATCGGGAAGTACCCTTGTCTTCCACAGGCATCGAGCAAGCGCCGCGTCTTGCGCGATGCGCCGCTGCCGAATTCCACGATACGCGTGGGATGAACGATATCGATGATCGCTGAGGCATACTGGGCGAGTAATGCGTCTTCTGCCCGCGTGAGGTAGTATTCCGGCCGATCGCAGATGCGATCGAACAAGGCCGACCCCGTCGCGTCATAGAAGTATTTTGGCGGCAGCGAACGGGGTGTAGAAAACAGCCCGTTGCGCAGATCGTCGGCGAGATCGGGCACAGGCTTAGATGGCCGCACCTCTTGCCAACTGAGAGAGTCGTCTGCGCGCACGGGTTTCGCACGTTTTTCCATCGAGCGCAGATCCTTTCTTATTGGTGAAGCTATAGGCTACCATCTAGCGGGTTGATGCAAAAGTGCACGCCTCTGCTCGCCGCTCACTATCTGCCCGATATGGTCTCACGGCTCCTGCGCCGCCTTCGCGCAGCGGGGGATTTCCGCAACGTTTGCAGCAATCTAAAGTTTCACCGTGTCTCCCCCGCGGCGTGAACCATGAACCCCATAGAAAACCGCTCGCAATCAGCCACTAAACGCCTCGGCGGAACCATGATTACCTTAGCCTGGCTACTGGCGCTGGCCTTGCTTACCTTGATTTTCAACGATTGGTTGGAGAGCCAACGCAACCCAAACCCGCGGCTTACCAGCAGCGGAACCGAGCAAGGCCCCGCCGAAGTGCGTTTGGCCAGAAACCGCTATGGGCACTATGTGGCCACCGGCCGCATCAACGGGCACGAGGTGGAGGTTCTCCTGGACACCGGCGCCACCGACGTATCCATACCGGGGGCATTAGCAAAACGCTTTGGGCTTAAGCCAGGAGCCGCGGTAGCGGCGCACACCGCCAACGGGATCATCGAAGTCTATCTCACCACAGTACCCCAGATCGCATTGGGCTCGATCGTGATTGAGGACGTCGCCGCCCACATCAATCCTCATATCAGCGGCGACGCGGTGCTGCTCGGTATGAGTTTTTTGAAACATCTTGAATTCACCCAGCGTGGCGATACCCTGACTTTGCGCCAAACCCAGTGAAAGTCGGAAGCTAGTCTTATCGTTGAGAGAAGGTGCTCCTGTGTGCTAATTGTTTCCTTCGGGGCGCGGGTTGGCGCTTGCCCTGGATATCTTACATCGTTGTATCCCGGCTCGAGGCGGAGTAAGACGCGCCGCAGGCTTTCCATGCGAAGTGACCGTGATCTCCTCACCGGCCTGGGCTCGTCGCAGGCATTGCGAGAGCCGATCAATTCGCGCACTGAGATAATCAAACGTATGTTCCTGGTGTGGCCGCAGATAAATAATTATGGCCACAAGCAATCTGGATCACAAGTAATGTGTGTAGAAGCCGGAGCCCGGATCATCGGTCTGTTAGGAGGCGCAGGTTGAGTTTTTCGCGGGTTGTTTCAGAGCATCATCGCCTCCTTCCCAATACGCCTATCGCAGTGCCCTTATCTATTCGCCCACTTGTTCATGCAGCAGCTTAAGGATCGCCGAACCGTCCGCGCTCCCTAGCGCTTTGAGTGCAAGCGGTTCTAGGGCCTCGATCCGGCTCTCACTGATGATGTGCTTGACCTCCAGCAATACTGCGGGGTGGACACTGAATTCGCGCAATCCCAGGCCTAACAGTAAGCGCACGTATCGTGGATCGCCAGCCATTTCGCCGCACATCGCCACCGGCGTGCCGGCTTCTTGACCGGCTTTGATCGTCATCCGTATTAAGCGAAGCACACCCGGATGCATGGGGTCATAGAGGTAGTTCACCTCCTCATTGAGGCGATCGATGGCGATCGCGTATTGGATGAGATCGTTGGTTCCGATAGAGAGAAAGTCGACCTCGCGCGCGAATGCGTCCGCGCACACGGCTGCGGCAGGCACTTCGATCATCGCGCCGACGGCCAAATCGGGATCGAACGCCATGTTCTCTGAGCGAAGCTCGGCCTTTATTTCGTCCACGATCTGCAACACTTGTTTTAGCTCACCGACACTGGAAAGCATGGGGATCATCAAGCGTACAGGTCCTAAAGCCGACACCCGGAGGATAGCTCTCAGCTGGGGTCGGAAAAGAGCGGGCTTTCGCAAACAAAGCCGGATGGCGCGCAATCCCAGCGCTGGATTTTCTGCCACACCTTGCCCCTGTTGCGCGCCACGCGCTTGTTTGTCGGCTCCTAGATCAAAGGTACGGATGGTGACCGGGCGGTTGTCCAGCACACGCAGCACCTCGGCGTAGGTGTGGTAGTGTTCCTCCTCATTCGGCGGAGTTTCCCGATTCATGTACATAAACTCAGTGCGGTAGAGGCCAACCCCGCGGGCACCTACTTCACGCACGGCGGCGGAGTCGCCGGGAAG
>JBOHHR010000397.1:0-4334 GCA_050725475.1 Gammaproteobacteria bacterium
GGCGGGTGTGCTGCGCTCCCCCATTTGGCGCCATTGACGGCTCATACAGCCACTGGGTCGCGACCCGCTCCCACTTTTAACTCACCGCGGGCAATGACCTGGTCGGCGCAGCGGCGTTCGAATCGCACCCGTTCTCGCAAAGCGGCGTCCAGATAAACGCAAAACGGTTGATCGGGCTTAAGCGGTGCGAGGAATTCCACCGCTGGGATAGTAATGATCCGTTCTGCTCCGATCTACCCTCCAGCGCCTCCAACACGCATTCCAGCAGGACGACGGCAGACACGATCGCGCGGTCGGGGAAATACCCGGCCAAGCAAGGGTGCCCACTGTCGATGACCTGCCTGCCCGCAAGCTTCATCGGCGGTATTCCGTGGATTTGAGCAGCGCCAGTAGCGCCTCGCGGGCCAGCTTGCCCGTCTCATTGCGGGGCAGCGAAGCCACTTTTCGTAAGGGTCGCGGCAAGAAGACCGGGTCTATGCGCTTGGCCAAGGTGCTGAGGATCTGCCGTTCCTCAAGCCGGGGCGCAACGACCACGGCCGCCAAACGGGTAACGGCACCCTCGCGGCTGGGCGGCACGATGAACGCACCGTCCTGCACGCCCTCAATAGCGACCAGCTTTTGGGTGAGGTCACCCAATGAAGCACGCTTGCCCGCAACATTGACCATATCGGAGTTGCGACCCAACAGCCGGAAGCCGCCGTTTTCGAGACACTCGATGACATCATGCACCGGCACCGCAGCGGGTAGGTGGCCACCCTGAACGAACAAGTCGCCATTGACTGGGCTCATCGACAACCCGTCATACAAGAGCCAATGATCACCATCCAGGGTGCGGCGGCTGGCGACAGAACCCGCTTCGCTGAAGCCATAGATCTCAAACACTCGGGTTCGCATGATTTGTTCGATGCGTGCGGCGAGCGCCGCAGATAGGGGCGCAGTCGAAGAGATAACCAACTCCACAGGCGGCCACTCTAAGCCGGCCTCCGCGCAAGCCCTCAGGTGCACTGGGGTGGTCACCAGCACCCGCGGCCGGCACATCTCAGCCAGTGCGGTGCGGACATCATCGGGAAAAAACGGCCGCCCCGCATGCAGGGGAAGGCCGCACACCAGCGGCAGCAGGACCGAGGTTTCCAGCCCATACATGTGCTGAGGCGGTACCGTGGCAAGCAGCGTGGGCCTGGTTTCGCGGTACAACCCAAAGCGCCGTTGCGCAAGGCGCGCACCCATCTCCAGACTACCCCACCGCTTGATATTTGGCCGTGCCTTGCCGGTACTGCCCGAGGTGAAAGCGATGGCAGCCACATGGTCGCCGTCGATCTCGGGGAATCGGGCGGGAGGGGATGACGCCTCATCGCTGAGCGCAAGCGACACTTGCTCGATGTTTAGATCGGCGAGCGGGTTATCGGAAAGGCAGTAACTGTCCGGAAAATCGGCGGCGATCTCTTCGCATATCGCGCTGATCCGAGCGGGAGGCAGAAGATTGGTCTGCCCTCTCAGCAGAGAGGCGACGAACGCGACCGCAAAGGCGTACCGATCCTCACACAAATTCGCCACATAGCTGTGCTCCGGCAAGGAACGCGCGATCCTCGCCACATCGCAACAAAAGGTACGGGAATCTATCCGCCGTCCTCGCCGCCAAGCGACTGCGCGAGCGGGCTCGGAGAGCAATGGCCCTAACACCATTTTCTTTGGACACTCAGTGGTCGCTGGCTCACCAAAACTTAATCGGTCTTAGGATCTGAATCCGGATGTTTATTTCTCCAACGCGGTCACGCCGAAATGCATTGCTCTGAGAGCAATAATATCACAGCGAAGATAAGGTTCGGCCAATTCGCTAACCTGGGCATTAGCACCGCCCGCACCAGGGCTTCCACGGTGAAAAAATGCGGTCCACGATGCCCTAACAGGTCAGGTGGGTATCGCCCGCGACACCAAAAGGCATCTGACCGTGGCCTTTGCCCAAGAGCGTTCAGGCCGTTATCCGGAGGCCCGGATCCCAATAGCTTGCTTTTTCCCTGGTTGTCGCCGTACGCTTTTGCCCCGGCACACCCCAAAAATGTTAATCTTATCGAACCTTCCTATTAATTAAGCGATCGTGAAAAGCCGGGCGCTAAGCCCTATCAACGATTTGATCCTGAACCAGCGCAGATTCCAGCTAACGCTTTAGCCGCGGGCCGTTGACGCATCAGAAACCTTCGTAACGCTCATGACGAGTTTAGCTGACTACCGCGGCTGGCGCCCGGCTCCTCTAACCAAGGCGTCTGCTCTGTTGCAGGCCGGCGCGGTCGCGGCGACGATCCTGCGCCCGGAAACTTGGCCTTGGACCGCCGGCGCCGTCGTAGCCGATTACGCGATGCTGACCGTCGCCGGGCTGTGGCCACGCTGTGGTTTACTGGGACCGAATTGGAAGCGACTGCCGGCGCCGGCCGCGGCGCGGGGCGAGATGGCCATAACCATCGACGATGGCCCGGAGCCGGCGATTACCCCCGCTGTCCTTGACCTGCTCGACCGGCAGGGCGCCAAAGCCAGCTTCTTCTGCATTGGCGAGCGGGCGAGGCGCCACCCTGAGCTGTGCAGGGAAATCGTCGACCGCGGCCACGCAGTGGAAAACCACAGCCTGCGTCACCGGCACGACTTCGCACTGCTCGGACTTCGAGGCTTAGTCCGAGAGATCGAAGCCGCCCAGGAAACATTGGCCGCGGTCACCGGGGTCTGCCCCCTGTTCTTCCGTGCCCCCGCGGGCTTGCGCAGCCCCTTGCTGGATCCGGCGCTGTTCCGCCTCGACCTGCGCTTGGTGAGTTGGACCCGCCGCGGCTTCGACACCCGTGACGGCGATCCGGGATCGGTTTCCGCGAAGCTGCTGCATGGGCTGAACGGGGGCGACATCCTGCTGCTCCATGACGGCAATGCGGCCCGCACTGCTGGCGGCGATGCTGTTATCCTCGAGGTCTTGCCACGGTTGCTGGACGCCATTGCCGCTGCTCGGCTTCGTCCGGTAACCCTGCGCTCGGTGATTGCATGATCACCGCATTCACGCGCGCACTGCGCGAGGCCGCCGCCGCTCCCTACCTGTCCGCCGGCTATTTTGCGTGGTACTTCGCTCGCGGCAAGCTCGGTGGCGATCCCGCATTTCTCGCCTTACTGGAGCGGGGTCTGGTCCCGGACAACGGGCGTGTTCTAGACCTCGGTTGCGGCCAAGGCTTGCTTGCTTCATGGCTGCTTTCCGCGCGCGTCCTGTTCGAGGCCGGCCATTGGCCGGCGCAATGGCCGCCCGCCCCAAAACCGATCGCGTATCTCGGTATCGAGTTGAATCCGCGCGAGGTGCAGCGGGCCAGACTCGCGCTCGGCGAACGGGCGGAGTTCGTGCGGGGTGACATGCGCACTGCCGACTTCGGTAGGTCCGATGCGGTCGTGATCCTAGATGCGCTGCACTACATAGACTACTGTGCCCAAGGCGAGGTGCTGTCGCGGGCGCGGGATGCCCTCGTACCCGGGGGGGGGATCGTGATGCGGGTGGGGGACGCCGACGGAGGCCTGCCGTTCAGGATCTCCAACTGGATCGATCGCCTCGTAGCGTTCGCCCGCGGCCATCGGCTTTCCAGACTTTATTGCCGTTCCCTGCAAGACTGGCAAGCTTTGCTGCGCCGGCTTGGCTTCACTGTTCAGTCGGTGCCGATGAGTCAAGGTACGCCCTTTGCCAACGTGTTGCTTGTCGCTCGCTTGGGTCGCGCCACGACCCGTGGCGCCGGGCCGTGAAGCAGCGGGCGCAGCTCGGCTGCGATCGCATCGGCGCACGCGAGCAGCTTTCTATAGGTCTGCGTGCCGCTGGAATGGAACAGGGCGGGCCGTGCCGGATGGAGGCGGCGCGGGCGGCGACGAGATCGGCGACGTTCAGGGCCATCCCGCGGGCCGTGCCTACTTAACTGGGAGGGCGGTTCGGAATACTGTTTCCCGGCGTTCGTTCGGAGTCATAAGATATCTTCCGGGAGAGTGGCTGGGCTGTCTCAGAGCTTGTGAAAAAATCTGCTGCGCTTGGGATCTCGCGTTGCATCCTCGGCGCGCCAAACAGGGCCATTCCCTGGCCCTGGCTTTCCGGCGGTGCTCAGAATCCTCATGTATTTCAATATACACTCCGGTTGCTCGTCCCATCCTTGGGACTCGCCCCTGCGGGGCTTGCGCTCCGTTTCGCTCCCGGCGAAACGGTCCTCCGCTCCGGCGGAACACGACCTCCCTGCGCTCGCGACGATTTTTTCACAAGCTCTCAGGGTGGATAACGTGGTGTCCGCAGAGGGTCAAGCCACCGGAGCTTTTTCCCATAGCGCGCGCTTCAGCCG
>JBOHHR010000398.1:0-5555 GCA_050725475.1 Gammaproteobacteria bacterium
CTTCAATCCGCCACGTCTTCCGATTGAAACGTGCCGACACTGCGGAGGAGAACTACGCGATTACGGGGGCTATAAGGATCGTATGAATCCACGTGGCGTCAATATCACCGATGTCTGGACAGACCTATCGCCCGTGCGCCATGCCCGATTCAAACGGCGCACAGCCAATGAGTTGCCGTTGAAGCTTCTCGATCGCGTGCTCGATGTCGCAGCAAGAGAAGGTGATCTTGTGGTAGATCCATTCGGTGGCAGCGGTACGACATATGTTGCTGCCGAACTAAAAGGACGGCGCTGGCTAGGAAGCGAAATCGAAGACTGCACGCCGATTATAAACCGCTTCGAGCATCTGGATCGCGAAAGGGAAAATCTTCAGGAGATCCGAAAAAAAATCAACTTGTTATTTACGCCTGACAGCCTAGATCTTAGGAGGCGAAACGGTCACGATACTTCCAAGTATCGTTTCGAGGGCTCCGCAGGCGAACCAGAGCCGGAAGGCAGAAATAATAAGACGCTTGAATTATTCGACTAGACGAGCGCTCGACCATTAGTCCCTTTCTGAATTCTCGGAACATCTGAGCTGGCATCGTCGTGCTCTACGGCAAACACAGCAAGGATTCCGTTCAGCCAAGGCACGACACGCCAGATATCGAAATACGGTTGAAGCTCCGCGTAGTTGCCTACCCGGTCAGTGAGATATCTATAGAAATTTCGGGTCGGGAGAATGATCGCTCCACCGACAATATTATCTTTGTGGTGGGCAAGAAGGATTCACAGAGCGATGACTAGAGGAGATATTGCCGGTTTCCCACTCCAATCCAAACGCGCTTCCATCGGCAAAATGCTTGATAGCGTCGAATCGATGGGGATTGCGTCGTTCATCCGTAGACCAGCCGAAATTTGCAAGTTTTTGCATGCACATCTCTTTAATCGGCACTACGCCGTTTCCTTGACCTCGACCACGGCCGCGATCCGAATTGATGGTGAATTGTGATGATCCTGGAGGCCATACAATAGATTGGATGGCCACTTCAATTTCGGCATGAGTGGTTTTCCAAAACGAGGATTGCGGAAAGGAACCAGCTGAAATAAGGATCTCTGTATGCGCAAATTTCATGACATGGATATCCCTGGGTAAGCCAACGTTATTACCAAAGTACCATACGATGCGCGCAGCCCACCCTACAAATCCGCAACGTTATTTTTGGCTTATAAGAAAAACAAACGCCCCTTTTTTCTCAGGAAACAGAGTGATAGAGACGTCAGTCCAGCCACGTGCTGACAGCCTACGCAAATTCCAGCTAAGCGAGCCACACGAGGCGGCGGCACTGACTACATTACCGTTTCGCCATCGTGACCCATTTGACCGCCTCCTTGTTGCGCTTTCCTTCCTCTAAGGCGCAGAGTCACCCAAGGTCTCCGAGGGCAAGGTCATAACCTCCCGCCCCAGTCCGACGGATAAACGCCTCGTTTCGACCGACCGATGGAAGGTCGAATTGCAGAAGTCCGCTACGTCACTGAAACTGAAAAAGAGTTTCTACGTTGGCCGGGGGCTGGTTTTCTCTGGGAGAAACCGCCGTGCCGATATGTCGGAGCCGAAATATCGGCGTCAGAAGCTGTTTGCGTGTATCATGCGAGGTACCTTAAGTCGATGTTTTACATTATTTGGGGTCAAACGAAAGGGATCGGAGATTGCGGCACCTTAAGCTATCTCTTTTTTTGACAGGATATCGATGAGGCGAACATGCGTGTGCGCACGTGTCCTCGATGGGAGCCGCTCGAAGCGGCCCGTGATGCGGTACCGAAGTATGCGCCCGGTGAAGGTGGCGAGGGGTACTGATGTGGTAGAAGGCAAAAGCAAAAAGACAATATTCTCTTGGTCCTCGGAGAAAGATGGAACGAGGACGTCAGGTGCGGAGACGGCGCGCATTGTGCCTGCCCGCTGGACGTTTTATCTCCTCGTCGTTCCTGCGTTTGCGGCCGTCGCTTTGTTGGCTGCTTTGTTTTTCGCAGCTTTTCTAGCCGTGTTTGCGGTAGCAGGTGTTGGTCTCGGACTGTGGTTTTTGTGGGTGCGCTGGAGAATTCGCAAAGTGGTGGGTGCTAAGACGCTTGATGGGGAGTATGTAGTGATCGAGGAGACTGAAATTATCGAAAAGAAAAAGGACGGCGTAGATTAACCATTGAACGCTATCGGGCATGGGGGTGACAAACTCCCGAAGCTCGGGCTCGCCGTACAGGTAATTGAACCGCTCCGATGCCGTTAGCAGGTTTGCGCAAGGTGTTGGTATCAAAGCGCCACAGTCGATGGTCCTCGCCCTCGCTGACATCCAGCGGCCTCAAGCGCGTCCTCGACCGGGGGCTACATAATACGGGCATCCGCGAAGCCTTTTTCGGTGCGTTTGAAAGCCTTTGGCAGAGTGCCAATCATTGTCTTGCAAACCGAGACGAGTCAATATACACAACTGGGTCATCTGTGCCGAGTAGGGAGGTTGTGGAGTGGTATGTGAGGGTGGTTGTATCCGGGGCGCCGGCCGACAAATAGAGGGCAGACCTTGCTAGTGTGCACCCTACTAGCGACTACGCGTGGGATCGAACTCGTCGTCGCCTGGATGTTGGAGATCGCATCGGGATCCACGGTCGCAGTCGGTTGGTTGCTGCAGAGTGCCGTCGCCTGGGTGTTGGAGATCGCAAGCGGGTCGGTGGTTGCGGTTGGCTGTGCGTTGGATCTCGCCGTGGCTTGGGTGCTGGAGATCGCATCGGGATCCACGGTCGCAGTCGGTTGGTTGCTGGAGAGCGCGGTCGCCTGGGTGTTGGAGATCGCAAGCGGGTTGGTGGTTGCGGTTGGCTGTGCGTTGGATCTCGTCGTCGCTTGGGTGCTGAAGATCGCGTGGGGATCCACGGTCGCAGTCGGTTGGCTGTTGGAGAGCGCCGTCGCTTAAGGGGCGGTGCGCGGCACCTGACTCTCACTCTTGCCCTTCCCTGTGAGGCTGCAAGGGGGAGGGGAACCGGCGTGTTCCATGAGTATTAGGTTGACTGACTACCGGTCTTCTGCGGCGTAAAACGGGTTAACGTATAATGCGTTGCCGAACGAGTCTGGAGCAGGGCGTCGATCTGCAAGGTTCGGCGTGCCTCAGTTTGAGCGTTGTTAGGCCGACCGCAGCTCGGGCAGATCGCGAAACAGCTCCAAGGCCTCGGGGTTAGCCAAGGCGTCGCGGTTTTTCACCCCTCTCCCATGGATCACCTCGCGCACCGCGAGTTCCGCGAGCTTGCCGTTCATGGTGCGTGGGAGATCCGCGATCGGGATCACCTTGGCCGGGACATGGCGCGGGGAGACATTCTCGCGGATCGCTTTCTTGATGCGGTCGATCAGCGTCTCATCCAACCGGTATTCGTCTCTCAACCTGACGAACAACAGAATTCTCTGATCGTTATCCCAGTCCTGGGCGATAGCGAGGCTTTCCACCACCTCGGGCAAGGTCTCCACCTGACGGTAGATCTCGGCGGTGCCGATGCGCACCCCGCCGGGATTCAATACCGCATCGGAGCGGCCATGGATGATCACCCCGCCGTGGATGTTTAGCTCCGCATAATCCCCATGCGTCCACGCGCCCGGGAAACGAGCGAAATAGGCCTCGCGGTAGCGCTCCCCGCTCGGGTCATTCCAAAAACCCAAAGGCATGGATGGGAACGGCGCCGTGCACACCAGTTCCCCGTGCTTTTCATAAATCGGCTGACCACCATCGTCGTAGATCTCCACTTTCATGCCTAAGCCACGGCACTGCAACTCCCCGCGGTACACAGGCAGGACGGGATTTCCCAGCGCAAAGCAAGACACGATATCCGTACCGCCTGAAATCGAGGAGAGCTGCACATCGCTCTTCACGTGCTGGTAGACATAATCAAAAGAAGCAGGAGCGAGCGGCGACCCGGTAGAGAGTATCGTGCGCAGCGTCGTCATATCGTGCGTCTTGCCCGGGTGTACGCCCGCCTTTTCGAGTGCGGCCAGGTATCTCGCGCTCACACCAAAGACATTGATGCCCTCTTGCTCTACCAGATCAAACAAGACTTCGGGCTTGGGATGCATCGGCGAACCGTCATACAAAACCACGGTGGCGCCCACAGCAAGGCTGGACACCAGCCAGTTCCACATCATCCAGCCGCAGGTGGTGAAGTAGAAAATCGTGTCGCCGGGCTTCAGATCGGTGTGCAGCACCTGCTCCTTCAGGTGTTGGATCAGGGTCCCGCCCGCACCGTGCACAATGCACTTCGGCGGACCTGTGGTGCCGGAGGAGTAGAGAATATAGAGGGGATGATCGAAGGGAAGCTGGGTGAAGCTCAATCCCTCTCCCCTACCTCGCTGCAAGAACTCGGCATAGGGTATACCCGGCGCAGAGGTCCCTGCTCCCCGCCCACCGCCGTAAGGGACCTCAACGACCACCTCGACCCCGGGTAATTGAGCAAGAACCTGGCGCATCTTGTCGCCGCCTGCGATCCATCTTCCATTGTAAAAATAACCGTCGGTGATGAACGCCACTTTAGGCCGAATCTGTCCAAAGCGATCCAGCACGCCCTTGACCCCAAAGTCGGGCGAACAGGACGACCAGACGGCGCCCAGGCTGCTCGCGGCCAACATCCCGACTACCGTCTCGGGTAGGTTCGGCATGCAGGCGGAGATGCGATCACCCGCGCCCACCCCGGCGCCACGCAGCGCACCGGACAATGCCCGGACTTGCGCGGCGAGGGCCTCATAAGTGATGGCCCGCCGGCTTCCGTCCTCGCCCCGAAAAACAAGAGCGGCCTTGTGGTCACGGCGGGAGAGCAGATTCTCGGCGAAATTAAGCCGGGCGCCGGGAAACCAACGCGCTCCCGGCATCCGGTCTCCGTTTTCTAATACCGCATACCAGGGAGCGGAGGAGCGAATGTCACAGAATTTCCAGACGGCGCCCCAAAACGCCTGGGGTTCGGTGATCGACCAGTGGTAAAGTGCGGCGTAGGTCTTCACCTCTGGTGTCAGCTCGGCCTCGACTTCGCGCATGAAGCGCGTCATATTCGCTTGTGCTGTGCGCGCGGCGGACGGAGACCAAATGGGGGTGTCTGATCTCATCCTTCAAGCTCCCGGCAGCCGCAAGCCGCCGTCCAAGCGTATGACCGTGCCGTTCAACATCGGGTTCTGATAGATGTGGCACACCAGGGCGGCGAATTCATCGGGATGTCCCAAGCGCTTTGGAAACGGCGCCTGCTCACACAAGTCTACGCTCGCCTGCTCAGGCAGCCCGTGCAGCATGGGCGTATCGAAAAGCCCCGGTGCGATCGCGACCACGCGCACGCCAAAGGCCGAAAACTCCCGCGCCAGCGGTAGCGTAAGGCTGGCGACACCTCCCTTGGCCGCGGCGTAGGCAGCCAGCCCTGTCTGCCCGTCGTCGGCGGCGATGGAAGAGGTATTGACGATCACGCCACGCTCACCCCCGACATCCGGATCGTTGTGCTGCATCCGATCGGCCGCCTCTCGGCAAATCAAAAAGGTGCCGAAGAGGTTGACCTTCAGCGCCTGCGCGAAC
>JBOHHR010000399.1:0-14025 GCA_050725475.1 Gammaproteobacteria bacterium
ATCGGGGAGATCTGCATCGTGGGGCCGACCGCGGCATGATCCGCCAAACCACCCTGCAGCACTTGGAGGCACGGCACTGGAAGCATATCCTCGGCGCTCGGCTGCGTCGGCAGAAGGAGGTCTCTGATGCGTTTGGTTCGGTATTGAAGACGCCGGCGATGAATTTGGCGAGATTGAGGAATGAGCCGCGTGCTCACAGCGCACCCTACGGTTACTCAAGCAACCGCCGCCGAGCGACGGAAAGCGTCGAGGTGTTCCTCGGGAGTTCCGGGGTCAGATCCTGCATCGTGCCACGAAACCGCGCGTAATGCCATCGCCCTACTGCACCGCCTCAAACACCCCCGCCGCCCCCATACCCGTTCCCACGCACATCGTCACCATCCCATAGCGCAGCCCCCGCCGCCGCAGCCCATGCACTATGGTCGCGGTGCGTATGGCGCCGGTGGCGCCGAGCGGATGGCCTAGGGCGATGGCCCCGCCGAGCGGGTTGACCTTTTCCCTTTCGAGCCCCAAGTCCTGAATAACGGCCAGGCTCTGGGCGGCAAAGGCCTCGTTCAATTCGATCCAATCGATGTCTTGCAGTCCTAGCCCTACTTGCGTGAGCACGCGCGGTATGGCCTCCTTGGGCCCTATGCCCATGATCGCCGGGGGCACGCCGGCTACGGCGTAACCGCGGAAACGGGCGAGCGGCTTTACCGTGAAGCGGGTCAGCATGCGTTCGCTCATCAACAGCACGGCCGCGGCCCCGTCGCTCATCTGAGAGCTGTTGCCAGCGGTCACGCTACCGCGCGCGGCGAAGGCGGGCTTGAGCTTGGCCAGAGCCTCAGCCGAGGTATCTCGGCGCGGCCCCTCATCGGTATCCACCTCCCGCATTTGCAAGGTCACGGTCCGGTCGTCCGCGGCAGGGTAATATTCTCGGATGGTATACGGCAATATTTCCTGCTTGAACTCTCCGGATTCTATCGCCGCGATTGCCCGGCGGTGGCTCTCCAATGCAAACGCGTCCTGAGCTTCGCGGGATACCGCCCATCGGCTTGCCACTTTCTCGGCCGTGATGCCCATCCCGAACGCGATGGCCACATTTTCCTCGCGCTCGAAAAGCGCTGGATTCATGGCCACCTTGTTGCCCATCATGGGCACCGCGCTCATGCTCTCGGTGCCGCCTGCGATCAGCACATCCGCTTCGCCGAGCCGGATGCGATCGGCCGCCAATGCTACGCTCTGCAGCCCCGAGGAGCAAAAGCGGTTGACTGTCATCCCCGGTACCTTGTCCGGCAACCCGGCCAACAGCAGAGCGATCCGCGCTACATTCATCCCCTGCTCCGCTTCCGGCATGGCGCAACCGATGATGACGTCTTCGATCGCGCCTGGATCCAGCTCCGGGCAGGCGCCCACCACGCCTTTTAGCACATGCACCAGCAGGTCATCGGGGCGGGTATGGCAAAACATCCCCCGCGGCGCTTTCCCCACGGGTGTCCGCAGTGCGGCAACGATGTAGGCATCTTGGACTGAGCTCATCTTGCGTCTCCTGCTGTTTCAATTTCGCAATGGTTTGCCGGTCGCCAGCACGTGTTCGATGCGGGCTTGACTCAGCTCGGTCTGGGCCAGGGCTGCAAAAGCGTCACCTTCCAGACGCAACAACCATTGCTCATCCACCTCGGTTCCGGCTTCTATGTTCCCTCCACACATCACCTCCGCAAGCTTGGAGGTGACGGTGTAATCGTGCTCCGAGATCATGCCCCCCTCGCGCAGGTTTACCAGCACGGCTCGTAGGGTCGCCACACCCGTGCGTCCGGCGACACGGATGGGCCTTGGTAACGCAGGCCGGTAGCCCGCCTCGGCCATTGCCTTTGCCTCGCTCTTCGCGACATACAAAAGCTCATGGGTGTTGAACACGATCACATCGTCCTCCCGCAGCAAGCCGAACTCCTTGGCCTGCTCGGCGCTCTTCGCCACCTCTGCTTTGGCCACGGTTTCAAAGTAACGGCGCAGATGCGGAAACGGATCGCCATCGGGCGCGTTGCGCGCGGCTCGCATCCCCAGCTCTTTGCTGCCGCCACCCGCGGGGATCAAGCCCACACCCACCTCCACCAGCCCGATATAGGTTTCCAAGGCCGCGACCACGCGGTCGCAGTGCATGAGGAATTCCACTCCGCCGCCCAAGGCGAGACCGTGGGGCGCCGCTACCACGGGGATGCGCGAATACCGCAGCCGCAACGCCATACCCTGGAATTTCTCTACCGTGCTGGCGATTGCTTCGGGGTCACCGGACTTCAGAACCGGCAGGAACTGGGCCAGATTGGCCCCGGCGCTGAAGGGCGGATCGGGGTGCCAGATGACTAAAGCCGCAAAATCCCGTTCGGCGATCTCTAAAGACGCCAACACGCCATCCATGACCTCCTCCCCAATCGTGTGCATCTTGCTGGTGAAGCTTAGGATAGCCACCGCGTCACCCAGATGCCACAGGCGCACGCCTTCGTTCTCGTAGACGGTCTGCCCTTGCGGATCCTTGCCCGATCCGAGCACTTGGGTTGGAAACAGTTGGCGCTGGTAGACGGGAAGGTCCGAGCACGGCCTGAAGCAACTGTGTTTGGGGGCCCAGGATCCTTGCGGGGTATGCACGCCCTCCACGCCGTCGACCCACGAGGGCAAGGCGGCGCTCGCCATGCTCTTTCCTAGCCAAATATCCTTGGTCAATCGCGCCGCGACCGCGCGCCAACCGGCTGCCTGCCAGATCTCGAAAGGCCCCTGCTCCCAGCCAAAGCCCCAACGCATGGCGAGATCGAGATCGCGCGCGTTATCGGCGATCTCGTGCAGCCAGAAGGCCGCGTAGTGGAACACGTCCCTATGGATAGCCCAGAGAAACTGCGCTTCGCGGTGCTCCGAGCGATACACAGCCTCGAAGCGCTGCGCCACTTCTCCCGATTTAAGGATCCCCAAAACCTCTGCCGCCGGCTTTCCGCCGGATGGCCGGTAGGCGCCTGATCCCGGCTCGTACACGAGGATGGTCTGTCCTTCTTTGCGGTACAGACCTGCCCCGCTCTTCTGGCCCAGACTCCCTTGGGCGATCAGGGACTTTAGCCACTCCGGCAGGCGGTAGTGGTCCCGCCACGGATCATTCGCGAGGGCCTGGTGCGAACCCTCCACGATGTGCGCCAGCGTATCTAAGCCCACGATGTCCGCGGTGCGGAAGGTGGCGCTTTTGGGACGCCCGATGAGCGGGCCGGTCAGCGCATCGACCAGATCCAGCGGAAGCCCTAAACGTTCGGCATGGTATATCGCCGCCATTAGGGAAAACACACCGATGCGGTTGCCGAGAAAATTGGGCGTGTCCTTGGCGCGCACCACGCCTTTTCCCAACCGGGTGACTAGAAAACCCTCGAGAAAATCCAAGATCTCGGCGCGGGTTTCCGCGGTCGGGATCAACTCGACCAGGTGCATGTACCGAGGCGGATTGAAAAAATGCACCCCGCAGAAGCGGGTGCGAACCGTTTCGGGCAGAGCCTGCCCCAAGCCATTTATGGACAAGCCCGAGGTATTGCTCGCGAGTACGGCATCTTCGTTAAGGTGAGGCAGCACCTTGGCATAGAGCCCCGCCTTCAGATCCGCTCGCTCTGCGATTGCCTCGATGACCAGCTCGCAATCGCGCAGCTGGGGCAGATCGGCATCGTAATTGGCGGCCGTGATCAGCTCCGCCCGCCATGGCGCGGCCAGCGGAGCGGGATCCATTTTTTTCAAGCCCAGCATCGCCTTGCGCGCGATCGCGCTGGGGTCCACACCCGGGGCGGCCAGATCAAACAGCACCACACGGATGTCGGCATTGGCGAGATGGGCGGCGATCTGCGCGCCCATCACGCCCGCGCCCAGCACCGCCACCTTGCGCATCGAGTAGTTCGTTCGCATCTCGGACTCCCTCGGCTAAGCGACGTCGGCTTCCCGCTGCCACGCTTGGGCCGCGCCGCTCAACTCGGCGGGTTCGAAATCATCCACATCGATCACCAGGCGGATCGCCTTTTCGCTTTTCTGCAATAAGGCCCGTTCGGCCGCATCGATAAGTTTGGCCGCATTGGCCTGTTCGGCCCGGTCCATGCCGGCGCTTAACGTTAAGCGGCCCTCTTTGATGGCGTTGTTGATCTTATGCTCCACCATCTCCATCTGGGGCATCAGCTTCAGTGCGTGCTCCAAACGGCCCAGGATGTCCTCTGGATCTGCACTGACATAAATGCCGGCCGTCAGCCGTTCACGCCATTCCGAGGGCTCCAGCAGAGCGGCGGCGATCTGATGCGTCAATGCATCGTCCGGCGGCTTCTGGCGTTTGCCTAAGGGAAAGACCACCGCTCTTAGAACCCAGGCCAGTACGCGGGACGGGAAGTTTTGCAGGATTCCATCCAAAGCGTGCTGGACGTTAACCATCCCCGACCGGCACACCCACTCTACCAGCGGCGCGTCGTCTTGGTGGCGCCCTTCGTCGTCAAAGCGTTTGAGTGCAGAACTCATGAAATACATCTCACCCAGGATATCGGCGAAGCGTCCCGATAGCTTCTCCCGCCTTTTTAGCGCTCCGCCCAAAAGCAGCAAGGCCAGATCGGAGACCGCGGCGAAGGTCACGCTCAAACGGTGCACTTGCCGGTACCAGTAGCGCAAGGGATTGGACACGCCGCCGCAACCCACGCGTCCGCCGCTTATGTTGGCGGCCAAGGCGCGGGCGAGATTGTTTACGATAAACCCAATATGTCCGCACAAAGCCTCATCGAAGGTCGCTAAGGCCTTTGCCGCATCGCCCTCCATAGCCGCCTCGATCTCCTTGAACAGCCAGGGATGGCATCGGATCGCCCCCTGGCCGAACACGATCAAGCCCCGGGTAAGCATATTTGCGCCTTCCACGGTGATGCCGATGGGGACCGCTTGATACATATTCAACAGATAGTTGCTGGGGCCTTCGAAGATCGCCCGTCCTCCGTGTATGTCCATGGCGTCGTTGACGCAGCGGCGCTGGCGCTCGGTCGCCTGGTATTTCAGCAGCGCGGACACCACGGACGGCTCATGTCCTTGGTCTAGGGCGGCGAGAGTCACTCGCCGCGCCGCTTCGATGGCGTAAGTTTCGCCGGCGATGCGCGCTAAGGCCTCTTCCACCCCCTCGAATTTACCGATCGGCACTTTGAACTGCTTGCGTATGCGCGCGTAAGCCCCGCTGGTGCGGGCGCAGAGCTTGGCCGCCGCCGCGGCCAGCGCCGGCAAAGAAATCGCCCGCCCCGCAGCCAAGCAGTTCATCAGCATGCGCCAACCCTGTCCCAGGCGCGCTTGGCCTCCGATCACCATTTCCATGGGGATGAACACGTCTTTTCCCCAGTTTGGCCCGTTTTGAAACGCTTGCCCGCCGGGGTAATGCCGCCGCCCAATATTCACCCCCGGATGGTTGGTGGGGATCAGCGCGAGGGTAATGCCCAGTTCCTCGACATCACCCAGGATATGCTCGGGGTCATGGGCCTGGAACGCCAATCCCAATACGGTCGCGACCGGCCCCAGAGTAATGTAACGCTTTTCCCACGTCAGCCGCAGGCCAAGGACTTTGTTACCGCGGTATTCGCCATAGCAGACGATGCCGTAGTCCGGAATGGAACCCGCGTCAGAGCCGGCGTAGGGATTGGTCAGCCCGAAGCAAGGGATTTCCGCGGCTGAAGCGAGGCGGGGTAGGTAGTGGGCTTTTTGCTCGTCTGTGCCGTAACGCATCAGCAGCTCGGCAGGACCCAGGGAATTGGGCACCATCACCGTAACCGCGGCGCTGCCGCAACGACTCGCGATCTTCGAGACTACGGCCGAGTGCAACTGCGCAGAAAACCCGAGACCGCCGTAGCCTTTGGGGATGATCATCCCGAAAAACCCCTTGCCCTTGATAAACTGCCACACCTCAGCCGGCAGATCCTTCAGCTCATGAGTGATCGTCCAGTCATCCAGCATCCTGCACAGGTCTTCGGTGGGACCGTCCACAAAAGCCTGCTCCTCGGGACTCAAGCCGTAGGCCGGTAGCTCAAGCAAACGCCGCCAATCCGGATCGCCGGAGAACAATTCGCCATCCCACCACACCGAGCCCGCCTCCAGGGCTTCGCGTTCCGTGGACGACATGCGGGGAAGCCGCTTTCGGTATAGTGACAACAAGGGGGCGCTGAACACGCGCAGCCTGACTTCAGGGACGTTCATCAGTCCTAAGAAGGCCCACAAGCCCCAGGCGATGATGAGTGGTGGGTTGAAACCCATCGTCACGATGGTGGCCAACACCAGAGCCACGCCGAGGACACCGGTCCAAACAAGCAAAGGCGAACGCTGATAGGCCAATACCCATACAGCGATCAGCGTAAGTACGACTAGGGAAAGCGCCAGCATCTCCATCTCCCCTCTTATGTTGGTTGTGGAAACAGCCCACGGGCACCGTTTGATCGAAGAGGCTCGCGGGCTCCATGCAAACTGCTGTTTGCTAAGGATAGGAATCTGTTGCTTTTAGCTTAGACCATGCTAGCGCGAAACATTCAAAAGAGCCAGAAGGCTGGTTAAGGCTTTCAGCACGAGCGCCCGGCTTTACCGGTACGTCTTCTCATCTCTCGCCAAAATAGCCGCTACATCTATTACCCTCTCCTTTGGGTGAGGGACAAAGATTATCCGGTACCTCCGACGCGCTTTCGATACCACCCTTGCCATTTTGCGCCCTTGAGCGGCACGACATCACCTTGAAACGGATCCTCTGCCATCTCTCGTAACTTCTTGCGGATCAACGTTTGGTAGTCACGAGGTACCTTTTCAAGTCGTCTTGCCGCGTCTCTTGCGACTCGCACGTCCCATTTCATCATCGAGTTTTTCTAAGGTCACGTATTCCCCACGGCGGATCTGCTCTTCCCCACGGCGAACAATCTCCTCCTCTTTGGGGGTAAGGACATCTTCTGCATCGACCAGCCTCTTGGGCTTGATCACAACCGTGCCCTCTACGCGCTGGACTTCCACAAAGCCCCCAACCTCTAACCCAAGGTCTTCCCATATCTCTTTGGGGATGACGACTTGTCGGCGTTGACCAAGCTTACTCACAGGCATGATGGCTCTCCTGAACTCTACTGATGGTATGATATTCATACTATCAGCTTATCGGACAGTAATATTTTGTCAATGCCGCGCACGATCTATACGCCTATACACACCGGTATCTCAATTCATCGGTTGCGAGGGTGACGGGTGCACAAGGAGTAAACGTAGTAAGTGGGTAAGAGCGTGGAGAGGTAACGACCCACAGAGCGCGTTGAACACTTTGCTAGGCTTCAATGCGCTGCCGGTGTGCGGCTAAGCGCCGTGATCCGGTATGGAAGGTTGGTTATTCGACGCGTGGAGCGCAGGTTCTTGACCGCCATCGCAAGCGCTTTGAGCTGCCCGACGATCACCACGAGACGCTGGCCCCGAGTTACCGCCGTGTACAGCAAATTGCGCTCGAGCAAGGTGTAATGTTGTGTGGCAAGTGGAATGACGACCACGGGGTACTCCGATCCTTGGCTCTTGTGGACCGTCGTCGCGTAGGCGAGGGCAAGCTCATCCAGCTCCCCGAACTCGTAGCTGACCGCACGGCCCGCGTAGTCGACGCTGAGCGTGCTGTGCTCGAGATCAACCGTGGTGACGGCTCCGATGTCGCCGTTGAAGATCTCCTTGTCGTAGTCATTGACGATCTGGATCACCTTGTCCTTGGGGGCGAATCGCCACCCGAAGCGTTCGACTTTAACCGCTGGATCGGGATTGAGGCGCGTTTGCAGCTCCACATTGAGCGAGCGCGCGCCGAGCCCGCCTCGGTTCATGGGGGTAAGGACTTGGATATCTCGAATCGGATCACAACCGAAGCGCCCCGGGATGCGTTCGGTGATGAGCCGAATGAGCTTGTCGTGGATCGTCTCCGGCGTATCCGCCTGCACGAAATAAAAGTCGCTCTGGGGATCATCCGGCCTGCTCTGCAGCGGCAGCTGTCCCGCATTGATGCGATGGGCATTGACGACAATGCGCGAGGCCGCCGCTTGGCGGAAGATCTCGGTCAGCCTCAAGGTCGGAATGGCCGCTGAGGCGATGATATCCGCCAGCACCGCCCCAGGACCGACCGACGGGAGTTGATCGACGTCACCCACGAGCAGTAGCGCACAACGCTCGGGTACGGCGCGCAAAAGCTGATTCATCAGCACCACATCCACCATGGACGCTTCATCGACCACTAACAGTTCTGCATCGATGGGATAATCCACTCCGTGCTTGAACGCGAAGGCTTTAGGATCGAATTCGAGCAAGCGGTGAATCGTCTTGGCCTCGAGGCCCGTAGATTCGGACAAGCGCTTGGCGGCCCGTCCGGTCGGGGCGCAGAGAAGCACTTGCACCCCTTTAGCACAGAGGATGCGCAAAATGCTGTTGACCACGGTTGTCTTACCGACCCCGGGGCCACCGGTGATCACGGCGACCTTGCTATTGATGGCCTTGGCGACGGCTTCCCGTTGCGACACGGACAGCACCAGCCCGGTCTTTTGCTCGACCCAGGGGATCGCCTTGCCGGGATCGATCGGGCCCCAGCTAGGGGGTCCCATTGTCACTCGGGTGAGATGCAAGGCCACGCCCTGCTCGGCCCGAAAGAGCGCTGCGAGGTAGACACGGTATTTGCCATCAATGGCTTCGGCCGTCAGGTGCTCGGCTTCGATTTCCAGCGCGATCGCGCGTTCGAGGATCGGGCGTGGGATTTCCAGGAGCTTGACCGAGACTTCGATGAGATCCTCATACCCGTATGCACAATGGCCCTCATCGGAAACCGTTTGCAGCACATGCCGCACGCCGGCCCGGGCGCGCAGGAGCGAGTCGCGGGGAATGCCAAGGCGCTGCGCCAGCTCGTCGGCGGTCTTAAACCCGATCCCCTGGATGTCGAGCGACAGGCGGTAGGGGTTTTCTCGCACCCGCTCTACCGCTGAGTCCCCATAGATCTTGTAGATGCGCACGGCTCGCGCGGTTCCCACCCCGTGGGAGCGCAGAAATACCATGATCTCCCGAATGACTTTCTGCTCGGCCCAGGCATTGAGGACGCTCTCTTTGCGCCTGGGACCGATCCCTTGAAGCGATAGCAGTCGCTCCGGCTCACGCTCGATCACATCGAACACCCGCTCGCCAAACGCCTTAACGAGCTTCTTGGCAAAGTGCGGGCCGATCCCTCGGACCATGCCTGAGCTTAGGTACTTCTCGATCCCTTCGAGGGTGCTCGGCGGGACGAGGCGCAGATGGTGCGTCTTGAACTGCACCCCATGCTTCCGATCATTGATCCACCAACCCTCGCACTCCACATATTCACCGGGCGATACCGTGGCCGCACAGCCGGTCACCGTGACCAGCTCGCGGTGGCCGCGTACCTTGACGCGCAGGACACAGAAGCCGCTCTCCTCGCTGTGAAAAGTCACCCGTTCAATAGAGCCCGAGAGCCGTTCGCTCGGCACCTCTGAAGGACCCGTGAAGAGTGTATTTACCACCACAGAACATGCGAGAGATGGAACATGAGTTTGGACACCATTGGGCTCTGGCTAGCGCGCACGCGTGAGAGCTTGTGAAAAAATCGTCGCGAGCGAAGGGAGGTCGCGTTCCGCCGGAGCACAGGAACCGGAGTGTATATTGAAATACATGAGGATACCGAGCACCGCCGGAACGCGAGATCCCGAGCGCAGTAGATTTTTTTCACAAGCTCTGAGCAGTTTGGTCAAGGATGCGGAGCTCGTCTGGCCAGCGGCACCACTTTGCGTACCAAGGCTGTGCGCAACTCCCACTCGGTGTTACCTTCTAGGGGGGCGATGAATTGCACCTCGCGGCCTAGTTGCAGGGCCACGGGTATGCCGTCGCGGTAGAGGATGCGGTTGGAAGCAAAAGCGGGAACCCGAGCCCCCGGTGTAAGTACCCCAACCAGATTAAGCGGATCCGCGGCACTCACAGAAACCAACTCCCCCTGGGACTGCTCCCCCCGTAAGGCGCGCAAGCTGGACACGGCTTCGGGTAGGGCGAAGTGCTCCCCCGATGCGTTGCCGATAAAACGGCCGCCGCGGAGTTCCCCGCGCGCTTCGAGCAGGCGGTAGATGCGGAGCAGATCGCGCCAAGCGAGAGGCAAATGCTCGCGCAGGAGCAAGCGCCGAAACACGACTCCATAGCGACCCAACAGCGCGCGGGCGATCAGCTCATCGCGTAGCAGTTTTTCATCGACCGCCGGAGCCGAACGATGAGACGGGGCGATGAGCGCCCAGCGCCCCGCCTGTTCCAGCCCCAAGGTAATGCCGGCTAGATTTCGTTTGCTCCACAAGCGGGGGCGCTTAGCGGCGGGTGCAAGCAGCCCGCGTAAGCCGGCAAAGCTATCCGAAGAAACGCAGCCCGCGCTCACCAATTCGCCCAGCGCGTCCTGCACTTGGGCCTTGATGCCGCCGGTGGCTTCGACAATGTCCTGGAAAAACGAAGCGCCTTGTTGCTTAAGATATTCGCGCACGCGTTTGGCGCTGGCTGATAGGGCCGCCTGCCTGTCCATCTGATCGTAAACACGCCATGATCCCAAGCTTTTGCGGGCCGACAGCGTGATCGGCGTCTGCCGTATTGGGGCGCCGCCGCTGGCCTTAGGCTCCAGCCGCGCCCATACCACGCGTCCCGAGAGGCACAGCGAGTCCAGCCAATCGGGGCGGTAATCGCCGATGCGGGCGGGCAACAGGTCTTCCTCCCAAGCTGCGGCGGGCGCGGAAAAACCCTGGAGCTGCTGGACCACTTCCGGCAGCGCGCGTTCGCCGTGAACCCGGGCTTCCGGGGTAAGGTGTTGCCAACGCAGGAGAAAGCGCAGGAAGACGGCACTGGATACCGGCTCGATCTCAGCCCGCAAGCGGTTTACCGTGTAGCGGTGAATACGCGCTAATAAGCGCCGCTCGCACCATTGCTCCTCGGCGGGCGATTCGAAGCGGCCGCGCAATGCAAAACCTTCCGTTTCAAGCCTCGCCAGCACGGCCGCGATGGCGTTGTTATCGAGGTTCAGCGACGCAGCCAAGGTCTCGAGTTGGACCGGCCCCAGGGCCTGTAGGCGAGAGCGTACGAGCTCCAGCAGGCAGTCCTCGCGGGGTCGGGCTGTCAATTCTGCCGGCGGGGTCAAAGCCAGCATGGGCTTAGCGCTTGGGAACGCACTCTGGACCTCGCCCAGGCGCTCTGCCGCGACCCAAAGCCGCTGGGTGCCTGAACCGAGATCCACGCAAGTGGCCCGCCGCGCCATGAGCAGCTCTTCCAAGAACTCAGTGCAAGCGGGTCCCGTGCGAGGCTCCTCGCGCAGCCGCGGGCCGGCTTCGATCTCTTCTTCGGTGAGAAACCCGAGAGTCATGAGCGCATCATGCAACTCATCGGCGGTCTCGCAATCGGGCCAGGATTCCGCTTTCACCCGCGCTATCGCTTGCGGGTCCAGCCTACCCAAGTCTCCTGATTGCTGAGGGTCCAGCCAGCGCCTGGCCCATACGGCCTGGGTACGCCGCTCTTCCAACGGCGCGTCGTCTAAAAAGGCGTACGGTTTGGCGTTCAAGATCGCAAGCGCAAACGGGGACGGTTCGGTGAGATCGCGCGCAATAAGCCGTTTATGCCCGGCCTCGATTGCGCACAGCAAGCGCGTGATCCCAGTGAGGTCCATCGCTTCGGTCAGGCAATCCGCGAGGGTCTGCTGGACCAGAGGATGATCCGGGATCTCGCGGCGGCCATTGATGTTCTCTTGACAGGCCAGTTGATCCGGGAAGACCGCGGCCATCAAGTCCTCGGCGTTCATACGTTGCAATCGGGCGGGAACCTTGCGCCCCCCGCGGAAACGAGGAATCGCCAAAGCACAGCCCGCGTTCCAACGCCAGCGCACGCTGAACATGGGCGCGGCCAGCACCGCCTGGGTCAGCACATCTGCCACGGAAGTGCTCTTGAGATAATGCCAGACTTCTTCCAAGGGAAAGCTGTGCGTTTCGCTTAAGGAGAGCACGATGGTGTCTTCGCTGGCGGCGGCCTGCAGCTCGAAGTTGAATCGCTGGCAGAAACGCTTGCGCAGCGCGAGCCCCCATGCCCTGTTAATGCGGTTGCCGAAGGGCGCATGGATAACCAGTTGCATGCCGCCCGATTCATCGAAAAACCGTTCCATCACCAGCGTGTCCTGCGTGGGCATGGCGCCTAAGGCTTTGTATCCCGCCTCCAGGTAAGCCGCGAGCTGCTCCGCGGCTTCCTCGGAGACCCCCGTAATCTCGCTGAGCCAAAGTTGGGCGCCACCCGGCTCATGTAAGCGCTGGGCGATCTCCGCGCGCACCTCAGCCACCGCAGCTGACAGCTCGTCGCTGCGCGCAGGCGCCTCGCCCAGCCAGAACGGGATAGTGGGCGGTTGGCCTTGGGCGTCTTCCACCCGAACCACACCGGAGCCCACGCGTAGGATGCGCCAGGAACTATTGCCGAGCTGAAAGACGTCCCCGGCCAAGCTTTCTATGGCAAAGTCTTCGTTTACCGTGCCGATAAGCACATCGCTAGGCTCCAGGCGCACTTCGTAGTCGGCATTGTCCGGGATCGCCCCGCCGCAGGTGATCGCGGTCAGGCGCGCACCACGCCGCGGTCGCAACCGTCCGTTTACGGCATCGCGGTGGATATACGCGGATTCACCGAAGTGGCGGGCGCCGATCCCCTCGGACAGCACTCGGATCACGGCGTCGAAATCGCGGCGCCGTAGATCCCGATAGGCGTAAACCCGGCGCACGCAGTCGAAAAGCGCTTCCTCGCCCCACTCCTCGCAGGCGACCATAGCCACCAACTGCTGCGCCAGGACATCCAGCGGTCCTTGCGGGATCTTGAGGCGGTCTAGCTGTCCAGAGCATACGGCGTAGAGCAATGCGGTACCCTGCATCAGCTCATCGCGGGTGAGAGGGAAAAGCCGCGCTTTGGTGATCCCTCCGACGAAGTGCCCGGCCCGCCCAGCCCGCTGCAAAAGCGTGGCGATGGAAGGCGTGGTCCCGATCTGGCATACCAGATCGATATCGCCGATGTCTATGCCCAACTCAAGAGAAGCGGTGGCCACCAGAGCCTTGAGCTGGCCCGCCTTCAAACGCTGCTCGGCACCGAGACGCTGCTCGCGGGAGAGACTGCCGTGGTGCGAGCTGATGCAGCTTGCTCCCAGACGCTCGCTCAGATGACGCGCGACCCGTTCCGCCATGCGCCGGGTATTGACAAAGACCAAGGTGGTGCGATGCTCCGAGATCAGGGCGGCGAGCCGTTCGTACACTTCGCTCCAGACTTCGTTGGACATCACCGCCTCTAAAGGTGAGACGGGAAGCTCGATGGCCAGATTCCAAGGGCGCTGGTGGCCGGTGTCTACGATGGCACAATCGATGGATTCACTCCCAGTCAAAAAGGAGGCGACCTCCGCCAGGGGACGCTGGGTAGCCGACAAACCGATGCGCAGCAGCGGTTTGTCGGCCAACACCTGCAGCCGCTCGAGGCTCAGAGCGAGATGCGAACCGCGCTTGCTCGCAACCAATGCATGCACCTCGTCCACGATAACCGTGCGCGTGGTCTTTAGCATCTCTCGTCCGGACTCACTGGTCAGCAGAAGATACAGAGACTCCGGCGTGGTGACCACGATGTGGGGCGGCAGGCGGCGCATGGAAGCACGCGCGGACGGCGGCGTATCGCCCGTGCGCACGGCGGAGCGCATGGCGATGTCGGGAAGCCCCTGGCGGTGCAGCATCTCGCGGATCCCGGCAAGCGGCTGCTCCAGGTTTTTGTGGATGTCATTGCTCAAAGCCTTTAAAGGCGAGACATAGACCACCGAGGTTTGGTCTTGCAATCCACCCTCGCTAAGCCCTGTCCGTACCAACCCGTCGATGGCCGCAAGAAAAGCGGCCAGCGTTTTCCCGGAGCCCGTGGGCGCGCTGATCAAGGTGTGGCGCTGACTCAAAATAGCGGGCCAGGCCAAGCGCTGGCAAAGCGTCGGCTGCCCGAATGTCTCCCTAAACC
>JBOHHR010000400.1:0-7654 GCA_050725475.1 Gammaproteobacteria bacterium
TGCGCGCGTTCAAGCTCAGGTATGCGGAGCCGGTGTCGACCAAGAACTCCGCCTGACCGTAGCCTTGGATGTGACCGAGGACGTAAAAAGTAGCGGTGCCTTTGGTGCGCGCCGGGATGCGGGTGGAGAAATCTTGCGCCCACGACGGTCCTACGATCCATGGGGTTGACAAAACAAAGGCTAGGATTCCTCGCATCTGTCGATCTCCGCGCTCCGATGAAAAACCGAGAGGGCACGTCCTGTGCCAGGAAAGTAATGGGCTTTTTCTCGATGTCGACCCGTGGGTTTTTGGCGCTTTATGAGATGGATTTGGCGATCCGCGTCAAGAAACCAGCGGGCTTCTTGCGTCGATCCGCGAAACCGTCAACGTGTAACAGTTAGGAATTAGGCTACGGCGTAGCGTCCGGTTTGCTGCGACCAGAGTACATTGCCACGCATCCACGCCTTCAGCCCGTGCAGGTAGGCGTTCAAGCCTTCATCGTGTCCGATCCTGGAACAGAGCTCTTGCTCGCAGGCGATGAACCTCTCGACATCGGCGTTGATCAGCTCGATCCCACAATGGATCGCTTCTTCAAGGCTGATACAGCGATGGCGCATCAGCGCATGCAGCAGGTTATTGGGGTTACGGTGAACCAAAACCTCTTTGTGATACGAAAAAATATCATTGCTAAAACCCACCACTTGGGCGCACAGATCTCTTAGGATCTGGACCGCAGGATCGCAGAGCACTTCGCCGAGCTCAAGGTCTTGCTGGCTTATCTCTATCAGATCCTGGCAGGTGTAGACGGCGGAGTCGTAACGCCGCTGGATCAGATAAGACGCGACATCGGGGACGCTGCCTTTGGCCCAGTTCCGCGCCGTTTCGAGCGTGCCTTTGAACAGATAATCCTCTACATCGTCGGCAAATCGCGACAGCCAGGCCTTGCTGGCGATGCGCCACATGCGAGTGCGGATATCCAGGGTAAAACGTTCCAGCGGCGTGGGATCTGAGCTCAAGACTCCCTCCCTGAGTACTACCAGACACGCCTCCATATATTTCCGAAGGGTAGGGGGTCGCTTGCCAAACTGGGTTTGTTCGTCCGCCTGATCATCGAAGAAAAAAAGCCACGAATGCCAGTCGTTGCAAAGCTTGAAGCGCTCCAGCGTTGCCTTGGGATAGGCATAGCCAGTCAACAGTGCGAACTGAGCGCGGTCGAATCCCGGTACTTCGTTCGCCGTGATCAACCCCAGATCGAGTGCACGCTGTCTCGTGGCTTGGTGAGACTCACCGCTGAAGGGGCTGGGGACTGACGGCCACGAGGATGGGATCGCTAAATCCGCAACGCTTAGCCACGCACCCGCCCCGTTTTCCGGCTGTTGCTGTTTGTCCATCGCCTAACAAGAAAACCACTGTTTACAAACGAAACGAGGTTTAAAGGGCGAATTCTGTGCCATCAGTTTGGTCCTCGTTTGCATCAGCGCCGCCCTGCGACAAGCGGCGCGCCATTTTCCAAAGCGGCCCAGCCTCCCCCTTCCTCGCCGATGTAGAAACCTTGCACGAAATCCACGCCCATCTCCCTGAGCAAATTCAAGGTCATGGCGTCCTCGACCCCGACGCCAATCACTCGTTTTCCATAAGTGTGTACCATGGAGACGATCGCGCGGCAAAAATCACGATCACTTTCGTTTACCGCCAGACCTCTGATCAGCGAGCGGTCAAGCTTCACCCAGACCACCGGCAGGTTTCTTAAGTAATACAAAGAGCTAAAACCAGCGCCGAAATCGTCCAAGGCGAAGCGGAACCCCAAGCCTGCCAGCTCATCCATGAGGCCCTTGGCCTTTTCCAAAGCGGGGATAGTGGTGGTTTCAGTGATCTCGAACATAAGCCGCGCCGGATCGAGACGGTTGTCCCGCACGGCCAGCTTAAGCGGCTCCGCCCAGCGCGGGTCGCTTAGGGCCGCCGTTGAGAGATTGATGGACAGACATTGAGCGGGAGAGGACAACAGGGTACTCAAGGCTTCCTGCGCCACAAAACAGTCGATCTCGTACATCAAGCCCGCACGTTTTGCGCCCGGCAGAAACTCCTGAGGCAATGCAATCCGGCCGTCCGCGTGCCTAAGGCGAAGCAAAGCTTCTCGCTGGACGACACCGCCCTTCGCTGCCTCGACCACGGGCTGAAAGTGGAAGAACAAGCGTCTTTCCGCAAGCGCCTGCGTGAGCAGTTCTTTTGTATAAGTCACGCTTTCCTCTGCTTGGGCTTTGCTTTGGCGGTAAACAAATGAGCGCGAGCGCCCGGCCCGTTTTGCCTCGTACATCGCTATATCGGCATTGGCGAGCAGTTGCTGCACGTCGTCACCTTGCTCGGGCAGGAGCACGATGCCGATGCTGGCGCCGACCCGATAGCGCTTGTCGACATATACGAAAGGCGCATCCGCGAGCCGCTGGTTAAACTGTTTGGCGAAGATCTCCGCGCCCGAGGCCTCCGTGTTCGGCATCAGCACCGCGAACTCATCCCCTCCAAGGCGCGCTACGATGTCCGATTTGCGGGTTCGCAGCCTCAGCTCCTCGGCGATCATGCGTAGAAGCGCGTCCCCCGCGGCATGACCACTGGTGTCGTTGATCTCCTTAAAATGGTCCAGATCGAAAAGGAGGAGCGCGGCGCTCACCCCGCTTCGCGCCACTTCGTTATAGCTACGGGTGAGCTCTTCGAGGAAACGGTGGCGGTTGATCAGGCCGGTCAAGGTGTCGTGGTTCGCTAGCCAACGCATCCTTTCTTCCGCCTGCACGCGTTCGGTGACGTCTAATCCTACCGACACTACGGCGACTTCGTCGGGTCGTTCGCCGTGCAAACGCGTATGCACCCAAGTCACTTGGCGCCGCATCCCGTCGCAGCGCACCAGATCGTTTTCATGCTCTACACGCCGCTGCCCCAGGGAATAAATGCCCTCTAACTTGCTCAATACCTCCCGGTGAGCCTCGACATCGGCGATCAGCTCCACGAAACGCCGGCCGCGCAGCCCTACCACCGGGACACCGGTCAGTTGCGCCGAGTACTCGTTCGCGAGCTTTATGATCCCCTGCCGCGTTTGGGTGACGATCAAAACCTGTGCGGCATCCAGAATGCCTTGTACCAGATCGCGTTCTTCGGCCAGCTCTTCGTTCTTTCGGGCCAGATCCCGATTCGCTTGTTCCAGCTGATCGGAGAGCGTTGACGCGGTTTCAAACAAGCTATCGATCTCATCGCGATAGTGCGCCCCCGAGCCCGCTCCGGAGAACCGTTCGCGGGCGCTGTCATAGGCGCCCTGAGCCAGCAGAGGCAGGGTCTGGGCAAACCACCGCAGACGCTTGCTCGGAACCCGTATCAGCAACAATAGGATCAGCTCAGCCCCCACCAGCGCTACCACGGTCGCGACCAGGCCCTGCCGCACCGCGATCTCGATCTCGTAGAGCCGAGCACCGACATCCGAGATAAGGAGGATGAAGCCGGCCTCACCGGGCATAAATCGAGCTATTGGCACCCGACGCACGTCATAAGTAGCGGCTTCCCACGTGATCAGCGTTCCGGCATCGAGCTCGGTGGGATTGGGGAAACGTGTCGCGAGATGATCCAACAGTGGGCGCAACCGGGCCGAGTCGGTCAGGGCGGAAACCAATCCACCCCAATTTGCGAGATCCGCCTTGCCCTTGCCCTCTACCGGCACCACAATGCCGATATCCGCACCGGTCAAGGCCTTGAATTCGATCACCGGATCCGCAATTGACTGTCCAAACGCCAGGAATCCGGCGTTCCGCCCTTGTGACAGAACCGGTACGAAGGCGTATAAAACGCAGAGGGGCCGGCAGTCCAGCAGCGTTACCGGCCGCTCTTCACGCCGCAGCTTTTTTAAGGTTGCAGCGATCCGCGGCTGAGGCAAACCGCTTGTTCCAGTCTCCGGCCAGTGCCAGATCTCTTTCCCGTCGACGCTGAAAAGATCAATGCGCTGCACCTCAAGCTCATAGCCCAAACCCGAATAGTGCTCTGCTTTGGGCAGGTCCGAGAGTTGCCCGACGCGATTCCCAAGCAAGTCCTCACCGAGCTTCTCGATCGACGACACGGCGCCGGCGAGGCGTATCAGCCTCTGCGCGTTTCCTTTGACCAGACCACTTATCTGCTGATGAAACGAATGGATCTCCGCCTCACGTTGGTTTTGATACTGCCGCATCAGATGGTGATGGTGAAGCCCGTGCAGCGCCGCGCTGAGGACTAGCAGCAGCCCGCTCAGCCACAGAAAACCTTTCCAGTGCAGGCCGACGAAGCGCTGGCGCCGAGTCGCGGTCCCCATCATTTAATGACGAAACGTGCTTTCACCATCCCTACAGCGCTAGAAACGGAAGGAGAGCATCAAAGCAAAAAGATCCCAGTGCGGATCACCGCCGCCGAGATTAAGCTCGGGGTTGTCGACCATGGACAGTGCACCTGTCCCGTCGATGTTGTGATACTCGGCGGCGATCAGCCAGTTCTGGGCGAATTCCCAGCGCAGACCAAAGGTTATGTCTTTTTGGAAGAAGCGGTGGCGCGGCAGCGGTACGCCCGTCGCAGCGCTAAGAGCTGCCGCGGTTTCGCGGCCGCTGCGGTCGTCGATATTGGCGAAGAAGGCATCGTAGCGCAAAAGCGCCGACCAGCGCGGGGCGAAGCGGTACTGGGCTTGGACATAAAACGCCTCGGAGGTGTTGTCCCGAAGGAAACGGGGGGCGGCGTCCGGGAATAGGCCGCTGCGCTCGATGTTGATGTGGCCGTACTCGCCGGTGAAGCTCCAGTCTTCCAGGTTCACCTGCACGGAACCTATGGGAAAAAAGGCCGTGACATTGCCAGACGGCACGAAAGGAGACGTGGACTCGAAATCACGGTCCAGATCCACCACGCTGAAGACCAAGCGCAGCCGCCCTTCCATCCAGTCGTACCCCGCGCGGCCAATGATTAGGGGGCGCCCGCCAAGCTCGCCTGGGGCATTGGGGATCGCGGTCAGGAATTCGGTCGCCCCGCCCGTATTGTCCAGCACTTCGGACACCAGAAACTCGGCGCTTAGCGCATGATCGCCGAACGCATGCCGGCCGTAAAGGATGCCGCCATCGGAGGAGATCTCGGGCTGGCGCAGCGCCAGAGCGTCGAAATAGATGGCAGTGGGTAGAAGCACGCCGGGTCGGTTCCAGACTGCGTCACGCCCTTCATTATACAAGCCGAAGGGGTTCTTGACCCGCCCTGCTCGTACCCCGATGTAACTCGCTCCACCCAGCGGTAGCCGGTAGTCCAGGTTGGCGTAATCGAGGCGAAAATCTTCTTGGTCCGAGCCCGCGGCATTGCGGTACAGGCCTTGGGCCGCGATCAGCAGATTCGGCCAAGGATGGCCCAGGACGTTCACCCCCAGCTCGGTGAAATCCAGACTGCCCGCGCCCTGACTGTTGCCGAAAAAGTCATTGCCCGAGGTATAGGTGTAACCTTGGCTTAAGAAGCCATGGAGCTGCCAGTCTCCATAACCGAGATCCACCGCCTGCGTTACCGGGCTGGAAAGCACGAACCCAATGGCGAAAACGCCGCAATGCAATTTTTTGTTTTGGCTTTGCATGCTTGCTCCTATTCCCCGAGATAACCGATAGCGCCCCGCGTTTCCTCGACGCGGCGGCGCATTTCCTCAGAACTGTCCACAACCGTAGGCGGCACACCTGTTCCGGAAAACAGCATCCGGTCCCAGGCGGAGCGTAGTTGGTAGGGATAGACGCCCAGGATCTCCTTCGCAAAGCGGATGTGAAGCGGATGGTCATCAGGAAGAACGAAAACCCGGATCGACGTGCCGTCGTTCCACTTGTTCTGGCGCACGAAAAATATATTACGCAATTGCTCGTGGCTGAGGGCCGCATTGGAGCGTTCCCGGCCTGCATAAGGCACCGGCGGGCCCTCAGCAGCAGACGGCATCCCTACCCAAAGGGCTAGGATCACGCAGATCCTAACTCGCCACCCAGACATTGCCGAGCCTCGCCCTGGCAAGCCTTCAGCCCTCATGATTCAAACTCCCGCATATCCTCCTCCCCTTATTGCAATGAACCCTGGTGCAAAAGGAGTTCAAAAAAATGCGCTTTTCCTACTTCTTTCTCGTGTTTCTAAAGATAGATGAAAACCCGTGCTGTTGCTTCCCTGACACGCCTGTAGATATCGGCCCTTCGCCTGCTCGGTGCCCAGTCCGAGTTTAGGCCCTGAACGGGCCCTTTGGGCCCGATTTGGGCTTACGACGGTCGCGCTCGCTCAACAGGGCGCCGATACCGGAGAGAAAGCCGTTGGTGACCAACCACGCGATCACACTGGCCAGAGCGGGCATCTTTTGGGACGTAAAAAAGGCCATGATAGCAGCCGCCACGGCGGAAACAACCGTCCCAAGCGCGCCAACCAGGGCGCCGTGGGCAAATTGGCGCTTGCCTGCGATGCGCCCCGCGACAAACCCCGATACCCCAACCGTCGCAAAGCCGAGGACCTGGTTCAAGATCCACAGAGCGGAAAACGGTTCGGTATCTGAAAATACCTTAGCTGCAACAGGAAGGATAAACACATGTGCGGCGTAAAGCGCGGCAAACACAAGCACTCCGCAACCAAGGGCTTTTGGGTTGAACACGGGGGTTGAGGGTTGCTAAATGAGAGCGGGTACAGCCCAGATACATAGGTAACAGTTTAGTTCGGGGACATAGGTAACAGTTCATTCATACTGCGGGCACCTAAATCGAGGAGGTGTCCCAATGCCTTGGACACATCACCGATGGACCAGGTGCAGGGCAGCACGCCGAGTCGCTTTTAAAGCCTCTGCGTCAAGCGGGGGGCTGATATGGTACCCCTGCGCGTAATCCACACCGTAGCTTTGCAGCAAGCCGAGGATCTCGGAGCTCTCCACATATTCCGCCACCGTTTTTTTTCCAAAACCCCGCGCCACATCGGTGATGGCCTTAACCAACACTTGGTTATCCCGATCCTGGGGAAGGTTTTGGATAAAGGAACCATCGATTTTGACATAGTCCACCGGCAACTGCCGCAGATAACGCAGCGAAGAAAAACCGGCGCCGAAATCGTCCAGTGCGAAATGACATCCCATGGCTCGGATCGACTGCATTAACCCGCGGGCCGCGACCAGATCAGAAACCGCGGCCGTTTCCGTGATCTCGAAGATGAGGCTTCCGGGCGTGACCTGGTGTTTTTCCAACAAGGCCTCAAGCATAGGCAGCAAGTCCCTGTTCTCGAAGGAGTGGCCGGAAAGATTAAGCGAGATCCCTATTTCCAGCCCGTCGACATTGAACAGCGCCAATTGCGCGATCCCAAGTTCCAACACCCGCTTATCAACGGCATGGATCAACCCAGTGCGCTCGCAGGCATCAATGAATTCTCCGGGTCCAATCAAGCCTCTTCCGTCGTTGTCCAGCATGCGGACGAGGGCTTCGCAGTGAGTGATCTCCCTTGTTTCCACATCGATAATGGGTTGAAACTGCAACACTAAACCGCCCTGTTCCAGCGCCTTCTCAACCCGACTCTTCCAAAACATGCGTGCATGCATGCGCTGGCGGCCGGGATCGTCTTGGGAGTATAGCTGCCATCCGCCCCGCCCCGCTTCTTTGACCTTGTACATCGCGAGATCGGCGGCCGCGAGCAAGTCCGGGGCAT
>JBOHHR010000401.1:0-6244 GCA_050725475.1 Gammaproteobacteria bacterium
TGCGGTGATCAGTCACGCGGCCTTGGGGAAAGTTGTAGGTGCGAATGCGTTCGGAGCGATCCCCACTGCCCACCAGGTTACGGCGATTTTGGGCTTGCTCGGTGATCTGTTTCTGGCGCTCCGCCGCTAACAGTTTGGCCTTAAGCACACTCATCGCGCGGGCGCGGTTTTTGTGCTGAGAGCGTTCGTCCTGGCATTCGACCACCAGCCCCGTAGGCAGGTGGGTTATGCGGATCGCGGAGTCGGTTTTGTTGACGTGCTGGCCGCCCGCACCCGAGGCGCGATACGTGTCGATGCGCAGATTGCCGGGATCGACGGCTACATCCGTGATCTCATCCACCTCCGGTAACACGGCCACGGTACAGGCGGAGGTATGGATCCGCCCCTGCGATTCGGTTTCCGGTACCCGCTGCACCCGATGGGCACCGGATTCAAATTTCAGGCGCGAGTACACCCCTTCGCCGATGATTTTTACGACGACCTCCTTGTGTCCCCCCAGTTCATTGAGGTTGTCGCTGATGATCTCCGTCTTCCAACCGCTTAGCTCGGCATAGCGCATATACATACGCAGCAGATCATCCGCAAACAGAGCGGCTTCGTCTCCCCCCGTGCCGGCGCGGATCTCCAGAAACACATTACCGCTATCGGCCCGATCACGCGGTAAGAGCAGCAACTTAAGCCGTTCCTCCAAGCTGGCCTCGCGTTGTTTCGCCTGTTTGATCTCTTCGTCGGCTAGGGCGCGGATCGCTGGCTCGGTGTCCTGCAGCAATTCGGCGGAGCTGGCAATGGCGCGTCGATTGGCCTCGAACTCTTGGTAAGTGTGAACGACCGGGCTAACTTCGGCGTATTCTTTGCTGAGCTCCCGGAAGCGCTCTTGGTTGGTGATAATCGTCGGATCCGCTAATAGCCCATCGAGCTCTCTTAGCCGATCGCGCATTATTTCGAACTTTTCAATTAAGCTGTCTTTCATCGTTACCCATGGAAGAGCGGAGGCTCAGAGCTTGTGAAATAGTGCTCATACCTCCCTCCTCGGATACGTATTGCGGTAAGCTGATCGTAATACCTGTTCTATCACAAGACCAGCCCACCGAGAGATCAACCCCACGATGTGGAGAAAAAAGGTCATAAGCTCGACCGCCGGCTCAACCAGAAGCGGCTGACGGTGCCGGTGCGCGATGCGCCCTTACTCGATCCGCGAGCGGGTCGAGGCGCCTCGGAGACGAATCAACGCAAGGCGCTCTATTGCATCAAGCAGCCTTTTGATAAGCGCTGATGGCTTGCCTTGATTGGTAATCTTGAAGGTAATTAATAAGATTATCCGGCGCATAGCCGGCGACCTTTGCCATTCGCTGGAGAGCGGACTGGTCCACAGTTTCATTGAATGCTCCAATAGGCCTGAGGCAAGGCGGCAGAAGCTTGAACAAGCCGGTTCGCGCCTTGCGTAGCTCCCCAAGTGCATTCGGCCTGACGTTTTCCCGCATGTAGTCCTGATCGAAAGCCAGGCCGCACTCCTCGGCCCTGTCCTTCATCCACATGAAGGCGATATCCGATAAACCGGTATCATCATAACCACCGCCAATATTGCAATGCGCCCCCGGAAACCAAACTTGCTCCAGCCGCTGCGCGCTCGCATCGGGCCGTTGTCTCCATACGGATGGTGCGTAGGGTTTGCGGACCTCATCGATCGCCAGGGCGTGAAACGCGTTTTCGATGTGCTTTGCTAAGGTGACGTCATGGAATTGCAACCGCTTGTTAGCAATATTTGAGTCGATTATGAAGCGTTTATTAAAAAGCTTGATATCCAATCTAAGTAGGGGCGGGATCCCCAGGGCGCCCACCGTATCCCAAACGCCAATGAGCTTGATCGTGATCTCCCGAGCAAAGCTCTTACGGAAGAGTCTCGCTTCAACGGCACTCGGCTTGGAGGCATCATCTCGTCTTCGGTAAAGTCGGCGGGCGTCGTGAAATTTGGATATCCACTCTTTGCGCAGCAGCCCGCTATTATAGATGAGCCCCCCCAGGCTCCGGACCGCGTACGCGCCCCGGCTAAATCCGAAGAGATAGATCTCATCGTCCTCTTGAAAGTGCTCTACCAGAAACCGATAGGCATTCTCCAGGCGTTTTGAAAGACCATATCCGAATATACCACCGCACAAGCGATCGAGGCGGCCGGTGCCCACACCTTTATCGTAGTAGACGAGTTGGTTCATTCCCCTCTTGTCTCTGGGGGCGATAGCCTCCGCCATCTTGGCAACGTTGGTGAAGCTTGGCCGGCCGCGATCGCGCTGATCGGGGGTATTCCAAGTGCCATCCACACAGATCACGATGCGTTTTCCCATGTATCCTCCCGAAGTCATGCGACGAATAGATGCTAAAACAAGTGCACGCCCACGCGCTCCAACCCATACAGCGCGACTGGCCGTGTTTCTGAATGCTAAGCGGTTGTTTCACAGGCGTCTGTGAATTAAGTACCACGGGCGCTGTGAAAAAATGCCCGGGTCTAAGCTCGAGGGGGAGTGTGTGCAACTCGCCAACAAGCTGGGGTGACGTGTCGATTCCGCACGATGCGGAACATGACGCTCTACGGACTTGCCGAGCAGTACGGCAGCTGAGCATCGTTTTGTTTCAATGGCCAGCCGCTTGATCGCTTGATCGCGGCTGGGAGGATTGGTTCAGGAAGATCAAGGCTTACGAGGGCGACGACGGTATGCCTTTACTTGCCCAAAGCCGCCTTCCTCCCGCGCGCGACGTCCAGGCCGGCTAGTATGCCGATGCCAATCACGAAGAAGACGCCGGTCACCAGCATCGCAAGGCGGTGGTTTCCATGCGTTATCCACGTCACGAGGCCGTAGGTCACAGGTCCGAGGATGGCCGAAAGCTTCACCGCGAGCCCCCACAATCCGAAGAACTCGGCGCTGCGCGCCGGCGGGCTGAGATAGCCGACCAGGGCACGGCCCGCCGACTGGCTGGATCCGAGGCACAAGCCGACCAGATTGGCGACCACCCAGAACGTCGTCACGCTCTCGGCCATCCATGCTAGGACGACGGCAGCAAGCCAGCCGATCAGCGTTAACACCAGGGTCCTCACGTGCCCAATCCGGTCCTGCACGTGACCGAAGGCAAAAGCCCCCGCCATGGCGGTGACGTTTACCACCAGGATCAGGGTGAGCGTGTCGCGCGTGGTGAACCCCATGACCTCTTGCGCGTACACCGCGGCGAGCGCGACCACGGTCTGGATCCCTCCTTGGTAGAACACCACGCAGGCCAGGAAACGCCACAAGTCCACATAGCGGCGCGCATGGCTGAGCGTTTCCGCGACCCGTGCAAACGCATTCCTCGTCCTATCGGCAGCGCCCGCGAGCGGTTGCGCGCGTTCCCGCAGAAAGATGAATGTGGGTAGACTGGCGATGGCGAACAAAGCGGCGGTGATCAACATGGTGACGGGCACAAATTCAGTGGCGGTCGCGCCCTGCGCCTGCGCATGACTGACGTAGGCGAGGCAGGCGCCGAGCGCGACCAGACCGCCGAAGTAGCCCAGGCTCCAGCCCCACCCCGACACCTTTCCCATCGCCTCGCGGTGCGCGATCTCCGGTAGGAACGCGGCGATCAGGTTCTCGCCGCTGCCGAAAAAGAAATTGGACAGGATCACCAGCGCAACGCCAAGGGCAAGGTCTCCGCGACCGACGAGCGCCAATCCAGCGGTGAAGACGACGCAACCCGCCGTGGTGCAGAGGAGCACGCGTTTCTTTGCCGCGCGGGCGTCGGCATAAGCGCCGAGCAGCGGGGCGGTCAACATGATCAGCGCGTACGAGGCTGCGAGGGACACGGTCCAGACCAACGTCGCCCACGGCGTACCGCCGGCCACCACCGCCACGAAGTAGGCGTTGAACACCGCGGTGATGACGACCGTGGTGTAGCCGGAATTGGCAAAGTCGTAGAAGGCCCAGGCCCACACTTCGCGCGGGCGCACGCCTGGCGCCAGGCTGCTCGCCATCATGTCGTCACTGGCGCGCAAGCGGGAGTCCAGCGTTTTGAAACGAGCCGAATGTCAACAGTCTCCAGATTCCCTGCACCAGTTCATCATAGCCCATCGTCTTGAGACCGGAAAGCGTGCGACCTTGGCCCAAAAGCGATCCGGGCGATCTGCCACACGGGATAATTGGCAATGACCTTCTTGCTATAATAGCGGTGGACACATCGATGAGAGCGGCTCCTTAGGCGCATCGTTGGACGCAGGAACAGTACACGACTCGCGGATCATGGTTTACTATGAATGAAGCAATAGATCGCGCGCAACAAATTCTGGATGTTGCGCTGCAGCTGGCGGATGGGCGCTCCTGGGAATCGTTGCGACTGCATGAAGTCGCCGCGGCAATCGGAATTACTTTGGATGAGGTCCGTGAACACTACCGGGAAAAGGAAGACTTGGTCGAAGCCTGGTTCGATCGTGCCGACAGCGCCGCATTGCGAGATGCGGCCACGGTCGAGTGTCAAAGCCTGCCGACGCGAGAGAGGCTGCATCGGATCATCATGACTTGGCTTCAAGCCCTCGCAAAACACAGGCGCGTCACCCGGCAGATGATCATCAACAAGCTCGAGCCGGGCCATCTGCATTTTCAGATCCCGGCTTTGATGCGCATCAGCCGTACGGTGCAGTGGATGCGGGAAGGAGCCGGTCTTACCGCCAGCTTACCGAGGCGGGCTTTGGAGGAGGCCGGGCTGACGAGCATTTATCTCGCCACCTTCATTTGTTGGATGCGCGACGAGTCGCCGGGCGCTGATGACACACGCCGGTTCTTGGATAGGCTGCTCACCGCGGCGGATCGCTTTTCCCTGGGTGGACGCTCCGTGTGGCAAAGCTGAGGGGCCTTGCCGCGCCAGCGTTCCAAACGCCGCAAAATCAAGCCAATAATGGATACCCTGACGCATGGGCTGAGCGGGGTCCTCGTCTGCCGTAGCCTCAGCCCCTCGGAGCGCTTCGATGGGCGCCTGATGCTGGTAGGGTTTTTCTCATCCGCTTTTCCGGACATTGATTATCTTATCACCTGGATCGATCCCCTGGTGTATCTCAACCTGCACCAAGGCTGGACGCATTCGCTTATTTTGTTGCCTTTATGGGCGTTATTGGTTGGCGCTGTCCTTTGGCCTTTGGCCGGGAAAGCGTTTGGAGCGCGCAAGCTCTTTGGGCTTTCCGCCGCGGGCATAACGATCCATATCCTGGGCGATGTCATCACCAGTTACGGCACCCAGGTCCTTGCGCCGCTATCGACAAAGCGTTTGGCCCTGGACTACACCTTTGTGATCGATCCCTACCTATCAGCGCTGATCGTTCTGGCGCTCGTGACGTCGGCGGTTAAAAGATCCCGGCTAGCTGCCGCCCTTGGCCTGGCCACGTTAGCCTCCTATGTGGGGTTGCAAGGGCTCCTGCATCAGCGCGCTATTGACTTGGCAAAGCAAAGGGCGGATGAGCGCTCTGTTGTGCGCGCTCTCCCCCAACCCTTCTCGCCCTGCAACTGGAAACTCGTCGTGCAGCGGGACGAGCGCTATGAGGAAGCGTATGTCACCTTGTGTGACTCGCTGCCCTCGCCGCTCGCGTTCTATCCCGAAACCTGGCCGCTGAGCGCTGCCATTTCTGCCTACCATCCGCCCAGCGCCGCGCCGTGGTTTCGGCACTCCCGCTACGGAGATGAACCCTTTGAACGCATGATCGCGCGCGAGGTTTGGACCCAGGCCCTTCTTAGAGGCTTCCGCGAATTCGCTGGCCTACCGGCGCTGTTGCGGGTCGAGGCGACAGCCGATGAGACTTGCGCCTGGTTCACCGATTTGCGCTTTACGTATCCCGCCATGCCCCCAGCATTCCGCTACGGCATGTGCCGAGGCGCCGAGCGCGATGGGTGGCGGCTCTACCGCCTGAGACTGTTTCCTGCGGGTCGCCAAGCGCTAACCCGCTAGACATGAAGACACGTTGAGTTGATCAGTTGATCTAGGGTCTGCGCAGCCCATGATAGGCAAGGATCAAGCATGCCAGCCCTTGCGCGAGCCAACCCCCACCGACTCCATAAACAAGCCCAACCAAACCCCAGCGGGCGCCAACGACCGCGCCGGCGAGACCTATGGCAACGCTAACCCAATTTAAGACAGAGAGCACGCGCAGATCCTTCGTGGAGCCGACAGCCCCCACAATGGTCATGCCGAAGGCCCCTAACACTTTCGCCAAACCCGAAATCAACGCAGCCAGCACCAA
>JBOHHR010000402.1:0-8073 GCA_050725475.1 Gammaproteobacteria bacterium
GCGAAAACACTTGATGCACGCGGCCATCGTTGTAGCCCTGCTCGGATTATCGCGACGGCCGGTCGTCTGATACCGCGTCTTGGCGAACTGACGTTTTCGGGCGCCGAGATCGCACAGATTTCAATGGCCGCCGTTTGCCTTCTGTTTGTCGTGCTTGCCGTAAAATCGTTCGTCGGCGCGCGTCGAAAGGTCTGATCGGGCTAACTCTGTTCTGCCTTCGCGGCTGAACATTTTAGCCTGCTCTCGACCTCGAGACCCGCATCGGTACTTCGTGGTTTTATCGTTCCCCTGCCTTGATCGCCTGTTCGGCGATAGCCAGGCCAAGCTCGATGCCGCCGGTCGCGCGCCTCGCCGACCCGGTAAAACGGTCGGAAAACGTTGGCTAATTCATCCTCCCGAACGCCTTGCCCGCGGTCGCGGCGCAGTTGCGTCTTCACCTCGAACGCCTTGGGGTCCGCGGCGGGCGGAGGGGCGATCCCCCTTTAGGAAGCCAAGGACAGGTCCGTTGAGAGCGACGCCTTCGCCACTAGTGGCGAAGGCCGGGACCCGGAACCATTTACGCTTGCCGTAAGCCATAAGTCCGGCTATCCTGAGCGCATGATTTTGAGTTTCCGCGACAAGCGAACTCAGCAGTTCGCGGAGGGGAAACGGATCAAGGCGTTCAGTGGTTTCGAGATGCAGGCACACAAACGCCTGCGGCTACTGCATCTGGCCCGTCATCTCCAAGCACTATGGGCCTTGCCGGGAAATCGGCTGGAGGCGCTGGCGATCGCGCCCCAATACAGCATCCGCATCAACGATCAGTGGCGGATTTGCTTCGAATGGCCGGACGGTGCTCCGGGCCCATCGAATGTTGAGATTGTGGATTACCACTAGGAGGCAACCATGAGGCTAGGGGGACCTGCCATTCATCCGGGCGAAATCCTATCCGATGAACTGACTGAGATCGGCGTGACGGCATCCGACCTGGCCCGCGCCATTGGCGTGCCGATCAACCGCGTGACCCAAATTCTGAAGGGCCAGCGGGGCATCACTGCCGACACGGCGCTCAGGCTCGGTCAGTGGTTTGGCTCCGGCCCCGAGATCTGGATGGACCTGCAGAAGGACTACGAGCTGAGGACGGCGGAAGCGGCGCTCGGTGATGCACTCAAGGCCATTCCTCACCGTCCGGAACGCCGGGCCGATCCGCGACCCCGCTCCTTCTGATGGGGCGCTGGCACCCCGGCGATTATCTCGCACAACGGTTGGGGGGGCCTAAAGGTAACGGATTTATTCATACTACGGTTGCAAAACCGCATTGAATTTCCTAGCCTCAGTACCCACGCTGTCACGAACGAGCGCAGCGACTCCAATGACAAAACGGATGAGGACCCCTTTTTGGGGTAAGCAGTTAACCCTTTTTAAAGGGTGTAGAGCCAAGTCTTTCAGGAAAATATCATGAAACCTATCGACAGACGTACAGTGCTTGCCCATCATTTCCTCTTCAGTCAACTCATGCCCGCCGAGCTTGACCGCATACTGGCCTTGGCCCATGAACGCCATTTTTCCAAGGGCCAGATCATCTTCCAGAAAGGTGCAAAGGATTCCAGTATGATGGCGGTATTACAGGGTCAGGTCAAAATCAGCATCTGCTCGGCGGATGGCAAGGAGATCATCCTCACTACCGTCGATGAGGGCAGTGTATTCGGCGAGATCGCCCTGATCGATGGCAAGGAGCGCTCTGCCGACGCTACAGCGCAAGGCGATTGTAGGCTTTTGGTCATTCGCCGAAGTGACTTCATCCCGGTTCTCAAGCAGCACCCCGAGGTGGCGATCCAACTGCTCGTCATGCTCTGTCAAAAAGTGCGCGATACGAGCGACGTCGTCGAAACCGTGGGATTGCTCCACACCCCCTCCCGCTTAGCCCGGCTTCTGTTAAAGATGGCTAAAAGCGCCGGGGCAGAATCTCCCGAGGGGTTGCGGGTTGATGTCAAGTCCCAGCGCGAGATCGGGAACCTGATCGGGGCGACACGAGAATGGGTGAACCATATATTGCGCGCTTGGCAAGAAGCAGGATTGATCAAAATGGAGCAGAACCACATTACTATCCTCAAGCAGGATGAACTGGAGGACATTGTCAGATCGGTGTGGTGAGCCGTCAGCGCCAGCTCTTCACGATCAGCGCCTTAAACTCTCCCAGTTAGTGGCGGATTTGTTTGGAGTGGCCGGACGGTGCTCCCGGCCCGTCGAATGTTGAGATAGTAGATTACCACTAGGAGGCGACCATGAAGCTAGGTGGACCAGCCATTCATCCGGGCGAAATCCTATCCGACGAACTGACTGAAATTGGGGTGACGGCCTCCGACCTCGCCCGGGCCATTGGCGTGCCGATCAACCGCGTCAGGCTCGGTCAGTGTTTTGGCTCCGGCCCTGAAATCTGGATGACCTGCAGAAGGACTACGAGTTGCGTACGGCAGAGGCGGCGCTCGGTGACGTGCTCAAGGCCATTCTCACTGGCCGGAACGCCGGTCCGATCCGCGGGCCGGCCCCTTTTAGGGTGACCTTCATGACCGGTGATATCCATGCGTAAGGTGATCCCGACCACAAGCAAGACTGATCCTAAATCCATGTTTAACAACCAGGGATTCCAATGGCCGGAGAGCAAGATCCAAAGGATAAACAGGCATAAAGCGAGAGTAACCCCGCGAGGCACAAGCATGGCTGGTGAATATGTCGTCACCTTATCGCTCCCTCCCGCAAGAGAGGGTATCATACTCGATACCCGTTTGGGACCTCATAGACTTGAACGTGATCCGAAACGTGCACAGCTTGTCCATTACCTCCACCTCCTCAGCGCGGATGGCATTAATCAAAGATCTTAGCGTTAATAGGCCGGGGTGTCTTGGGTGAACACAGCGCGCCATTCAATACCGGTTCAAAAAGCAATCGTTGGGCTCTCCGGCGGGGTCGATTCTTCTGTTTCGGCCCTGCTGCTGTGGCGACAAGGCTATAAAGTCGAAGGGGTTTTCATGCAGAATTGGGAGGAAGCCGATGGAAAGGGTTGCTGCGCCGCCGCGAAGGACGTCCTGGATGCATCCGCCGTGTGCAAGAAACTGGACGTCCCGCTGCACACGGTAAATCTCTCCCAAGCGTATTGGAACAAGGTTTTCGAACCGTTTTTGGCGGCGCTTCGTGCCGGACTGACGCCCAATCCGGACATCCTATGTAACCGCGAGATCAAGTTTAAGGCATTCTTAGACCAGGTCTTAGGCCAGGGCGCGGATCTCGTCGCCACCGGCCATTATGCGCGCGTCCGAATGCACGATGGCACTTATCAATTGTTAAAAGGCTTAGACAGCGCTAAAGATCAGAGCTACTTCCTGTACACCCTGGGGCAGACACAATTGGCGCGGGTGGTGTTTCCGGTGGGCGGCTTGAATAAGCAGCATGTGCGTCGGCTGGCCGCCGAGGCGGGCTTTATCACCCACGATAAGAAAGATAGCACCGGGATCTGCTTTATCGGTGAACGGCCCTTTAAAGAATTCCTCGCGCGATACCTTCCGATTAAAACGGGCGAAATTCAGACCCCCGATGGAAAGGTGATTGGGGAACACGATGGGGTAATTTTTTATACCCTCGGACAACGCAAGGGCTTAGGCGTGGGCGGTGTTAGACAAGCGGGAGAGGCGCCCTGGTATGTCATCGCCAAAGACCTGGAAAAAAACATCCTGACCGTGGCGCAAGGTCACGATCATCCCATGCTGCTTACCCACTCGTTGGTGGCCAAAGCGCTGAGCTGGGTCAGTGGTGAAACGCCCCGAATCCCTTACCGCTGCTTCGCCAAGACCCGGTACCGACAAGCCGATCAGGCCTGCACCCTGGTCAGGCTAGAGGGCGATAGTTTGTGCGTGCGTTTCGATGCACCGCAACGGGCGGTGACCCCCGGACAATCGGTGGTGTTTTATCAGGGTGCGATCTGTCTTGGCGGTGGGGTAATCGAGAAGACGATTTAGACAGGTAGAGCACCCGCGATGAAAGCCGTTATTCTCGCCGCAGGCGTCGGCCGCCGGCTGGGCGGCGATTTCGCCGGAATGCCGAAATGCTTGCTTGCGTTTAACGGCCGCTCGTTGCTGGAGCGCCATGTTCGGCTCTTGACTGAGCTCGGTACGGAAGAAATCGTCATCGGTATCGGCTACCAAGCGCAACAGATCCATCAAGCTTTGAAGGACGTTAACGCAGAAGATCGAGTGCGTACGGTCTATAATCCGTACTTTGAACGGGGAAGCATCGTCACGTTGTGGGCTTTAAGGCGAGAATTGGCCAGTTGCGATGCGCTCCTGCTCATGGATGCCGATGTGCTGTACGATGGGCGTATGCTGGAGCGTCTGATCGATTCTCCGCACCAAAACGTTTTCTTGCTCGATCGCGATTTCGAACCGGGGGAGGAACCGATGAAACTCTGCGTGCGCGACGGCCAGCTCGTGGAGTTTCGCAAGCAACTTGCGAGCGACTTGCGTTATGATTTCATCGGCGAGTCGGTGGGCTTTTTTCGCCTCAGCGGGCCGGTAGCGGCGCGCCTGGCGGAACGAAGTGCGTGCTACTTCGACGCGGGGGAGCACGATGCCCATTACGAAGAAGCGATCCGCGATTTGTTGCTGGCCGACCCCACTCAATTCGGTTACGAGGACATTTCCGGCTTGCCTTGGATAGAGATCGATTTCCCCGAAGACATCGAACGCGCCAAGGATCAAATAATAAACCGCTTGTCGGCCGAATGAGCGCGCCCCAAACTCACCCGTTCACGCCCACGAAACCCCAACAGTTGCGGGCCTTACTGAGATCGCCCGACCTCGAGTTCATCCTCGAAGCACACAACGGCGTAAGTGCGCGCATCGTCGAAGAAGCGGGTTTTAAGGGGATCTGGGCGAGCGGTCTTGCACTCTCCGCACAATACGGGGTACGCGATAATAACGAGGCGAGCTGGACCCAGGTGGTGGAAATGCTGGAGTTTATGGCCGATGTTACCCATATCCCTATTTTGCTGGACGGGGATACCGGATATGGGAACTTCAATAACATGCGCCGTCTGGTCAGAAAGCTGGGGCAGCGGGCAATCGCTGGCGTGTGTGTCGAAGACAAGCTTTTTCCCAAAACCAACAGTTTTATCGAGGGTGAGCGCCAAGCGCTGGCGGATGTTGGTGAATTCTGCGGCAAGCTCAAGGCGGGCAAGGACAGTCAGTTGGACCAAGACTTCTGCATCGTCGCACGGGTGGAAGCCTTGATCGCGGGATGGGGCGTAGCGGAAGCTTTGCGCCGCGCGGAAGCCTACGCCGAGGCCGGCGCCGATGCGATCCTTATCCACAGCAAACTGTCGACGCCGCGCGAAGTGCTGGAATTTGCCAAGCGTTGGGACCGGCGCGCGCCTTTGGTCATCGTGCCGACAAAGTATTACAGCACGCCCATGGAGGCGTTTCGGCGGGCTGGTGTTAGTCTCGTCATCTGGGCCAACCACATGGTGCGGGCCGCCGTGGCTAATATGCAAGACGTGGCGAGCATGATCGTTCGCAGCCAATCCACCATAAGCGTGGAAGATCGCATTGCAACCGTGGAGGAAATCTTCCGCCTGCAAGGGGCGGATGAGTTGTTGACAGCGGAACGGCGTTATTTCACCGCTGCCAGACCACCCACTCGAGCGGTGATCCTCGCGGCCACGCGAGGACATGCCTTGAAAGATCTCACCGCTCATAAACCCAAGGTCATGGTGCCTGTTGCGGGTAAGCCCTTACTTGCGCGCCTGGTTGCCGAATTCAAGCGCCAGGGCGTCAACGATCTCGCCGTGGTTGCCGGTTACCGGGCGGACGCCATCGACGTTCCTGGTGTGAGGGTTGCCTTAAACCCGCGTCACGAACAAACAGGAGAGCTTGCTTCACTTGCCTGCGCGCGCCAGGAACTTGAGGGCAACGCGGTGATCCTTTACGGAGATCTGCTTTTCCGGGGGTATATTCTGCGTGATCTGTTAGAGCGGCGCGACCCCCTAGTCGCCGTCGTCGACTCTGCGATGACGGCAGCACCCATCAGCGGAACGCCGGACTATGCTTACTGTAACGCCATAGATGACCGTTCGTATTTGGACCAGGACGTGGATCTGTTGTCGGTCTCAAACCAGCCTGAATGCGAATTGGGTAAGCCCGTGGGTCGTTGGATCGGTATGATCAAGGCCAATGGGGAGGGGAGTCGGTGGTTGCACGAAGCGCTGAATGAATTGATCAAGCAGGAAGATTTTGATCGCCTGGGCGTTCCCGATCTGCTCAATTACCTTGTCGCGCAGGGCAAGCGGATAAAAGTGCTTTATATCCATGGCCACTGGCTTGACGTAAACTCGCTCGAGGATTTGGAACGAGCGGACGATTTCACCCATGGCGGGAGCTAGTTTTTAGAAGCCGAGGGCAGGAGCAGTCCTTAGCGCCCCCTCAGAGCACGCGGGTCTTTGTTGCGGAGGAGGGACATGAGGTGGGAAACCAGGATGTCAAGATGTCAAATACCATCGAGCTTCCGCGAAATGTTTTCGCGACGGGAAGCGGGGGAGACTCTTTGGAGGGAGAGGACGATTCTGTAGTTATCGCGGATTTAACCGCGCCAGAAGAGGTTGTTGTTGTAGATTTGAACGATTCCGAGAGGACGCAAGAGATCGATGCGCCACAGGAAACAACGAACACGCCGATGATCGAAGCACGGGAGCTTTTAGAACCAGCGAGAAAACTGGGCTTTGAATGGTACACGGGTGTCCCGTGTTCATTTCTCGCACCGTTTATAAACTATGTTATTGGGGATCCGTCTCTTAAGTACGTTTCGTCTGCAAACGAGGGTGATGCGCTCGCAACCGCCGCCGGTATAACCACCGGGGGCAAGCGTGCGGTGGTCCTAATGCAAAATTCCGGTCTGGGAAACGCCGTAAGCCCACTGACCTCGCTGACCTACACGTTTATGATCCCGGTTTTGTTGATATGCACGCAGCGCGGCGCGCCGGGCATTAAGGATGAGCCCCAACACGAGCTCATCGGGCGGATCACCGGCCGGCTTTTCGATTTGATGGAGGTTCCCTGGGAGCCGTTTCCGATGGAAGCTGCAGAGATCCCAAGGGTCCTTGAGCGGGTATTGGAATCCATGCGCACGAAGCATAGGCCTTACGCCCTAGTGATGGGCCAGAAGGCCATATCACCTCATCCGCTGGCGAGTAAACCGGCGAAGAAAAACAACACGGGCGCGAGCCGGCGCAGTTTTTCCTGGCAGGATAATCGCCCGAGTCGTAATGAAGCTTTGCGACGGATTGTGGAGCTTACATCGGAGAAAGCGACCGTGCTGATCGCAACCACCGGGTATACCGGACGTGAGCTTTTCGCGATTGCCGATCGGCCAAATCACCTCTACATGGTTGGGTCCATGGGTTGCGCTTCTTCACTTGGGTTAGGGCTTTCCCTTGTCCGCCCAGATCTCAGGGTGGTGGTGATCGACGGAGACGGGGCGGCCTTGATGCGCATGGGCAACATCGCTACCGTTGGGGCATACGGTGGCAAGAACTTCACCCATATTCTGCTGGATAACGAAGCACACGAATCCACCGGCGGACAGGAGACGGTCTCCCCCGGTATCTTCTTCGCCCGCGTGGCCGAGGCGTGCGGTTACTCGGTGGTTGCCGAAGGAGACGATCTGTTGCTTTTGGACTCCGCGCTGGATAGCGGTGTTTTATCAGGTCCCCGTTTTCTGCATCTTAAGATCAAACGGGGAACACCCAAAGATCTCCCCCGACCCACCACAGCGCCTCACGCGGTGCTGCGCCGTCTGATGAAGCATATTGGAACCTGATAAGGCTAGAGAAAATGGATTTTCGAAGTGCCTTTAGTTTGGACGGGGAAGCAGCGCGGCGAGTCGCTGCATAAACTCTAGGGGGTTCCATTACGATATGGGTGATCCCGTCGTGGTTGGGGCTTTTGAGCACGACTTGGCCGTCGCGATTGCGTTTGAGTCGTTCATTGGGCCGATGGCCGGCCGGGTGATGTAGCGACATAGGTGTTCGAGCTTGTGGCGCTGATTGAT
>JBOHHR010000403.1:0-4194 GCA_050725475.1 Gammaproteobacteria bacterium
GTGGGGCCACGGTTTGCGGGCCGGCCCCAGCGCTCCAAATATTTCTCTACTTCCGCGCGTGAGAGTTGTGCGATCGCGTACCATTTCTCGGTCAGTCGGACCGGCTCCCTTCGCGCCTTCGCCGTCTGCCAAGCGAGAAACCATAGCAAGAAAATGAATTGCGCAGCTAGAGTCAAATAGAACACGCCTTGATAAACGCAGCCGAGTTTTCCGGTGTCAATAACGACGGCTAAAAGCATCCAATACAGCCCGACAACCGGTACGAAGAATAAGCACATATGTCCAACGTAGGTGACACGTGGAGGCGGCTTTCCCGCGACGGGGGAGACCTTTTCCGAGACCTTCTCGACCCGGCTAAAGGCGTGCCAACCGATACTCCTGGTGCCGTAATCTTGGATATCGGAATCGTCGTAGAACACTGCCAGGAAGCTTCCGATGCGGTCAGCAGCGCTCTCGAACCTTAACACCAACCGGGACTCGAACCATGCGACAACTGGGGCGACAAGGGAAAGTAGCAAAAGTACCGACAGTGCCAAGCACTTATTCTGTTCCGATCGAAGCGCACTGTTGGCCAGATCGGCATGCGCGAGAAGGGCTGCCGCGACGGCCCCAATTTCGATTAGCCCGTAGCGCCACGCGCCATAAGCTCGCTCTAGCAAGGACAGGAGTTCTGCCCTCAAGGAGTCGTATTCTTTCGTTGACGCCATCGTACAGGTCTCGCACCCGGACTGGAGCCACCGAGGAGACTCGAACTCCTGACCTGACGATTACGAATCGTCTGCTCTACCGGCTGAGCTACGGTGGCAAGCATCAACCAACTGATTCTAACTGCTAAATCTTGTAAAACAAGACTGCTAAAAAATTGCCAAGCGCTGTGTTATTCGTTTATAGCTTATTGTTTTATAAGGTAGTATTAGCCATACACTAACTGATTACGAATCAACTGCTCTACCGACTGAGCTACACCGGCTGCTCCACGCCGTTTCCACATTTGCGGTTTCCGCTCATCCCCGGTCTCGCACTACCAACCCGCGGAGCAGGGTTTACGAAAGCACTTTCATTAGCAGGGCCACGATCCCGATATAGCCCCCCGAGCTTCAACAACAGTCTGTTCTCAAGCTCGCGCAGATCGCGCTTGGTGGCGAGATGGGTATCGATCAACTCGGCCTGCTTGCGCGTGATCGCCTCCGCTTGGGCTTCCGTGAAGCCCGCCGCGAGCAGATCCTTCACATACTCGTGGGTGTCGAAAATCTTCTCACTCATGGCGTCAATGGCGCGGAGAAACACTACCCTGTTTTTATCGTCGCTTCAATCACTTACGCAATTTTTTTGCACTGATTAAGAACCGCTGCTGTACCGACTGAGCTACACCGGCAGGGGCGGGCCGACAGTATAAGACAATGAGCGCCCACCACAAATCTCGGCATGAGGGTGGCGGGCTGGCGTTCGCGACTGCGATAGGCCCGCCTATTTTTCGCGCCGGGTTCTGCGCACCCGTACGGTGATATCCACCCCATCCATGGCCGCACCCTTAGGCAGATCTGGAAGCCGCGTCAGTTGCACTTCCTCGGCACGAAAATCTGTCAGCGTGCCCGCTTCCACGTCATAGAAATGATGATGGGGCGCGGTATTGGAATCATAGAACACCTTGGTCGGATCAACGATCACGGTGCGCAATAACCCACACCGGGCGAACAGCCGCAAGGTGTTATATACCGTTGCCTTGGAAGCGGTCGCCCCGGCTTTTCGTAACGCAACAAGCACGTCCTCCGCCGACATGTGCTGGGGCTGAGACAACATGATGCGCGCGATTTCCACCCGCTGGGGCGTTGCAGACACACCCGCCTCCTCCAATTGGCCCTCGATGGATTCTTGTGTCAGTTGACGCCCGAGTTTCATGCCGCTAATTATAGTGGCTTGCAGTGGATAACGTCTTTGTGTTCGACCCGGCGGGAGTTCTCTGCCCATAATCTTGCGACGCTCGGGCGGGGTCATACGCCGACGGCTCGACGATAGGGGGCCGCTGAAAAATGAGATCGGCAAGCAAACGCGCGGAAGCCGGCGCCAAGGAAATTCCGTTGCGATAGTGGCCGGTGCTGAGATACAGGCCCGTGAGCTCCGGATGCCCGCCTATCCAGGGGATCCCCTCGGGGGAACCGGGTCGCAGCCCCGACCATTGGGCGACGATGGGATAATCCCTTAGGCGAGGATACATGCTCCACGCGGATGTCGTTAGGGTTTCCCTAGCCTCGGTGCTTATGGCGTTATTGAATCCCGCGTTCTCCAGCGTGCTGCCGACGAGGACGTGCCCGTCCCGCCGCGGAATGAGGTAGCGATCACGCTGGACGAGAACATGCAGTACCCGCCCTGACTTTGCGGCGATGAGCAGCATCTGGCCGCGGATGGGGCGCAGTTCAAAGCCTTTGCCGAGAGATCCCAAAACCGACCCGCTCCACGCTCCGGCCGCTACCACGACGATGGGGGCATACAGCCGGTCATCGCGCGTAATGACGCCTGCCGCCTTTCCTTTGTCGCTTAGGATGGTTTGCACTTGCGCGGATAGCTGTTTAACCCTTTTCAGCGCTAAGCTCAACTGGAGCGCGCGCAACAAGCGGGGGCTGCGGATCTGCGCCACCTGCGGGAACCAAAGCGCTCCATTCTCGCCTGCATCGACACCAGGTTCCAGGGATTTGAGGGCGCTATGGTCGAGAAGTTGCGCGTCGCCAAAGAATGAATCCTGCGCGCTCGCAAGCTCCTGCCATAATGCGGGCTCCAAGATGAGTAGCCCCGACTGCACCCATTCCGGATCGACGCCGGAGCACGCCGCAAGCTCTAAAGCCAGTTGCGGATACCGCACCTGGCTCCAATTCAGAAGCGGCAAAAGGGCCGGGTGAATACGCCACGGGTACAGTGGCGCAAGCACCCCGCCACTCGCCCATGAAGCGGCGCCGGCGATTCGATGTCCGCGTTCCACCACGGTAACCCGCAAGCCTTCCTGTGCCAACTCATAGGCAGTGAGCAGCCCGATCACACCCCCCCCGACCACGATGCAATCGGAGATCCGGGATGGTTCACGGCTTAAAACGCCGGCCGAGGTCATGGGCACTGCATGGCTATCGATGCGAAACGCTTCGACCAAATTGTCCCACTTCGAGCGCCGGTCGCGCACATGGGACGCCTAACTCGTAGCCGTGGCCTTGATCAACTCTCTCGGCAGGCTGAACACGACGTTTTCGCGGATCCCGGCGGCCTCCTGCACGGTTTCCCCACCCCATTCCCTGAGGCGCTCTACCACCTGCTCCACTAAAACTTCGGGCGCGGAGGCGCCGGCCGTCACGCCGACGACACTCTTTTCCTTAATCCAATGCTGTTCGATTTCATCCGCACTGTCGATGAGATAGGCCGGGATCCCCTGTTTTTCCGCTATTTCCTTAAGCCGCGTGGAATTGGAGCTGGTTTGCGACCCGACCACTAAGATCACATCGCACTGCCTAACCATCTTTTTCACCGCATCCTGCCGGTTCTGGGTGGCATAGCAGATGTCCTCCTTCTTAGGCCCGACGATGGCGGGGAAGCGCTCGCGCAAGGCGTCGATCACCACTGCGGTGTCATCCATCGACAAGGTAGTCTGGGTTACGAACGCGAGAAAACCAGGGTCCTTGACCTGTAACTTCCATACATCCCCAACGCTTTCTACTAAATACATTCCGCCGATGCCATCACGCCGCCGGTATTGCCCCAATGTACCCTCGACCTCCGGGTGTCCCGCATGCCCAATCAGTATGCATTCGCGATCCTCGTCCTGATACCGGCCGACTTCCATGTGTACTTTGGTGACCAGCGGGCAGATGGCGTCGAATATTCGCAACTGGCGTCTGGCGGCCTCCTCGCGAACGCGTTTGGCAACACCATGAGCGCTGAAGATAACGATGCAGTCATCAGGCACCTGGTCCAGCTCATCGACAAAGACGGCGCCTTTTTCCCGCAATCCGTCCACCACATATTTGTTATGCACCACTTCGTGGCGTACATAAACCGGGGCGCCGAAAAGCTCCAGCGCTCGCTCCACGATACCGATCGCTCGATCCACACCGGCACAAAAACCACGAGGATTGGCAAGAATGATCTGCATACACGCTTCCCTCTTTACCTTGCAACCACATTACGTTGACCGAAATTGCCTGTCAACAGGCG
>JBOHHR010000404.1:0-3803 GCA_050725475.1 Gammaproteobacteria bacterium
TACGGCACACCCTATTCCGCGGCTAGCACCTGTTACCAGGGCCGTATTATTCTGTAGCTCCGAATTTACCATTTTCATCATGTGCATTGGCTGGATAGCGCTGTCTCCAGCTTTTTGGGATCTCCGGTTGGTAGGCAAGTAAGCTCGCGATCAATGCGCCGACATAACGCCGTCAAGACGCTGCCGGGGCCTAATTCCACCAGCGTATCAACACCCATGCGAGTCATGGTCCGCACCACATCGACCCAACGCACCGGTTGAGACAACTGCGCTGCCAGCGCGTCCGCAATACCGGCGGCCTCGTTTCGGGTCAAAGCATCTACGTTGTGCACTACCGGAATAGCCGGCCGGCACAAGTGGATCCCTCTCAGGTGCTCGGCTAGGCGCTCCGCCGCTGGCGCCATTAACGCGCAATGCGAAGGTACGCTAACCGGTAGTAACACAACCCGCGAGGCGCCCAGCGCGGTAGCTTCGGCAATAACCCGGCCAACCGCTTCCTTGTCTCCAGCGATCACTGCCTGCGTTGGGGCGTTGAAGTTTGCACACGACACGACCTCCCCCTTGGCGAAGCGCCGGCAGAGTTCCGCTAGCTCATCGAGCTCCAAACCGATAACGGCGGCCATCGCCCCATCGCCTACCGCCACAGCCTCTTGCATCAAACGGCCTCTGTGGGCAACCAAGCTGACGGCGTCCCCAAAATCGATCGCTCCGGCGCAGGCTAACGCAGTATATTCTCCCAAACTGTGCCCGGCCATAAGAATAGGCGGCGCCCCGCCCTCCTCATGCCAAATGCGCCACAGGCTGACGCCGGCGGTAAGCACGGCAGGCTGGGCGTTTTCAGTGGCGTTGAGGGCATCGGCCGGGCCTTTTTGGACCAAGCGCCAAAGGTCATATCCCAACCGTTCCGAGGCTTCCGCAAAAGTTTTCCGAACCGTGTCGTATTGGGCAGCAAGCTCGCTCAGCATCCCAATTGATTGCGATCCTTGTCCCGGAAATATCGCGCCTAAAGGCATATCGGCCCTTGACCCTAAAACCGCAGAAGGGCGGAGCCCCAGGTGAATCCAGCCCCAACCGCTTCTAACAACAGCAACTGCCCGCGCTTGATGCGTCCGTCACGGATCGCCGCATCCAACGCCAGCGGTATAGAAGCAGCCGAAGTGTTACCATGTCTATCGACGGTGGTCACGACCCGCTCCATCGGCAAGTTAAGCTTGCGGGCCGCGGCCTCAATGATACGGCTATTCGCTTGATGAGGAATCAACCAATCCACATCGTGTTTCTGCATCTCGTTCGCGCTCAGCGCTTCGTCCGCCATCTGCTCCATTGCTTTGACCGCAAACTTGAAAACTTCTCCGCCTTGCATCTGAACATAGGCGCGGGTATCCGGCCGCGACCGGCAACCGCTAGAGACTCCGTCCGGAACATGCAGCAACGACTGGTAGTGACCATCGGCGTGCAGGTGGCAACTCAAGATCCCGGGCCTATCGCTCACCTCTAGCACCACGGCCCCGGCGCCATCGCCAAATAAAACACATGTCGTGCGATCGCTCCAATCCACAATCCGAGAGAAGGTTTCGGCGCCGATGACCAATGCTCTGCTCGCACCCTTGGTCTTAATGTAGCGGTGCGCGATATCCAGGGCGAAAATAAACCCGCTGCACACCGCCTGCACATCAAATGCCGGGCAACCTTTAATACCTAAGCGCTCTTGCAGCAGGCACGCCGTACTTGGAAAAATCTTGTCCGGAGTGGTCGTGCCTAAAATGATCAGATCGATATCACCGGCGCTGCACTCGGCCGACTCCAAGGCGCGACGCGCCGCCACCTCCGCCAGGTCGCAGGTACTCTCGCCTTCCCCCGCGATGTGTCGCTGGCGCACACCCGTGCGCTCCACGATCCACTGGTCGGTGGTGTCGACCATCGCTTCGAGGTCTCGATTGCTTAACACTCGCTCTGGAAGATAACTACCGGAGCCTGTTATGCGTGCGAAGCTCAAACGGCAGCCCTTTTTAAGAGGATCACCTCTAAGCGTTGGCTTATCCTGCCGGGCACGTCCTTTTTTACTTCTTTTATCGCCTCCGCGATCGCGTTGGCAAACGACATCCGGTCCGCACTCCCATGGCTTTTCACCACGATGCCGCGCAGACCCAGCAAACTTGCCCCGTTATAGTGGCGTGGATCTACCCGGTGCTTGAGTTGGGTGAGGATCGGTTTTGATATTAAGGCCACGGCACGGGTAAAAAGCGAGCGCGAATAAGCTTCATTGGCAAAAAACGCCAGCATTCGAGCAACCCCCTCGCTCGCTTTCAGCGCCACGTTTCCTACAAACCCATCGCACACGATAACATCTGCCTTTCCTTGGTAAATATCATCGCCTTCCACGAAACCCACGTAATTTAGCTCGCTGGCGGATAACATTGCCGAGGTTTGCTTCACTTTTTCATTCCCTTTGATTTCCTCTTCCCCGATATTAAGCAACGCGACGCTTGGTCGATCACAATTATCCAGCGCACTCGCTAACACCGAACCCATGACCGCGAACTGAAACATCTGCTCGGGGCTAGAATTAACGTTCGCCCCTAAGTCCAATAGATGACAATGTTTCTCCATGCCAGGCATGGCATTGCAGATGGCGGGTCTATCGATCCCAGGCAGAGTCTTCAGCACAAACTTCGCCATCGCCACCAAAGCGCCGGTATTACCGGCGCTCACGCAGGCGTCCGCCGATCCTTTCTTCACCAATTCGATTGCCACCCGCATGGAAGAATCCTTTTTGTTTCTAAGCGCGCTAGAGGGCGGTTCGTGCATTTCGACCTGCTGCGCGGTATGCACGACCGAGAGCCGTTGCTGTTCGTTCCCTCTTCCGCCAGCGCCCCGCAACGCCTCATTTATCACGGCCTCGTTCCCCGTCAGGATAAGATGCAACTCGGGATGGCGGGAGAGGGCGTACACGCAAGCCGGTACAACCACCGATGGCCCAAAATCGCCACCCATCGCATCGACGGCGATTGTGATGTTCACGAAGCGTTAGGTAGAATTAGGCCACTATCCCGGGGGGTAGCGAACGAGTTGGTTATCAGATTTCTTCTTGTACTTCGACTTCGATGACTTTGCGTCCCCGGTAATAGCCGTTAGGGCTTAAATGATGTCTCAAGTGAACTTCGCCGGTTGTTACATCAACCGCAAGAGCGCGAGCCGAAAGCGCGTCATGGGAACGACGCATGCCGCGCCTGGAAGGCGTTTTTCTATTTTGAGGTACAGCCATAGTTTGCTCCAAAAACCCAACACATCCGGGGGGGTTCCCGTTAGCTCAGTCGGTCTTAGCTAACACCCCAAACGGATTCTGATTTTCCACCGCGGGACCCGTATCTATTCCGCGACAGTCACCAATTACGTGCACAGGCGCCATGGGCAGCGCCAGGATAAGCTCGTCCTCCAGCATTTCGAGCAGCGATACCCTCTCGGACTCGGAAACTTGTATCGGTTCGAAGTCCAAAGACATGCCCCACTCCTGCGTCCCTCGCACTAACTCGAGACGCAGCTCTCGGCTGAGCGCTATTTCCATTGGTTCAACGCAGCGCTGACAAATAAGCCATAGCCGCGTTGACCACCCGCCCGTAACCAACCGGTTACCGTGTTCGTCCTTGCTGAACTGGAGATCGACCGCGACCGTCCCAGTGGCACGATATAAGCTCGAACTCAGCCGCTTCATGCGACCAAGGTCCAAAATTCCGACAAGCCTCGCTCGCTGTTCCGTAAGCGTGCAAGGCACGATAAGCTCAGGAAGCCGCGACGACATAAAA
>JBOHHR010000405.1:0-6797 GCA_050725475.1 Gammaproteobacteria bacterium
TTTTCGCGATCCGGGTTAGCCTCTCGCCGTATACGCCGTTTTCGATGATTAAAACTTTGCCATCGGTCGGTATCAAGGTGCTTAGCATCGCCTCGACCGCGGCTGTGCCCGAACCAGAGATGAGAACAGCGGCGTAGCTGGCCGGTAGCCCGTAGACCGCCGATATTTTCTCCCGAATACCCGATTGAAGCTGGAAGAACTCGCGTTCCCGGTGGCACAGATCGGGTTTGGTAAGGGCGCGCCGCACGCGTGGGCTGAGAGTGACGGGACCGGGGTTGAGCAGAATCACGTTATTATCGGACAGACTGAATACAAAGCTTGGAGCATTTCGGAAATCATATTCGATGTTGTCCGTTGGTTGAAGGAAGGCACGGTACATGGGTAAATTTTGATGGTGGTGGTTGATCTCGTGGTGATGCTGTTGCTGATCGTGGTGGCAGCGGAAGTCTTTTGCAACGCTTTGGAGCATCTTGGAGAGCGCCTGGGGATCTCGGAGGGGGTAACCGGCTCGCTCTTTGCGGCCGTGGGGACGGCGATGCCCGAGAGCCTGGTGCCGATCCTCGCGATCTTCGGGGGCACTGAAAACCAGCAGATGAGCCACGATATTGGGATCGGGGCGATTCTTGGCGCGCCCTTGATGCTGTCCACGTTAACGATGTGCCTGATGGGCATTGCGGTCGTACGCGAACGCGGATGGCGCGGCGCAATGCTGCCAGAACCCACAGGCCTCGCTCGCGATCTGAACTTCTTCTTGCTGAGCTTTGGGATCGCTTTATTGGCCTTGTTCGTCCCTTTTCGCGAGGGCTATCTGGCCATTGTGCTCACGACCATGGGGGGTTCGTTGGTGCTGGTCTATTTCATCTACGTGATGCTGACTCTACGGGTTTCCGCGCAGTTGGTGCAGAACGGACACGGCACACAAACCTATAGGCCGCTTTTTCTGTGCTATCTGCGGTTGCCGGGCGCCATGGTGGTGATTTTTGTGCAATTGGTGCTTGGGCTCGCCTTGTTGATCGCGGGTGCCGAGGGGTTTATCCACGCGGTGGGGGTGGCCTCACGCGAGTTCGACATATCGGCACTGTTGCTTTCGCTGTTGATCGTTCCTATTGCCACCGAGCTTCCGGAGAAAGTCAACAGCATCCTATGGATCCGTCGGCGCAAGGACACATTGGCCTTCGGGAATATCACCGGCGCGATGGTCTTTCAGGGATCCGTACTGCCCGCCATCGGGATCCTGCTCACCCCTTGGCAATTGCGCTCGGAGGTTTTAGTGGTCGTGCTCGTGACCTACGCCGCCGCTTTGTGGTTGAGGTACAACGCGCTGCGGGGCCACCTCCGGGTATGGATGCTATTCGTCAGCGGCGGACTCTATGTCGCGTACCTTGCCATCATGTTGTTGTGAACTTCAGCGGCTTCCGTCTGGGCGAGCGTCTCGGCTCGGCGATACCCCGATAGAGCCGGCAGCCACTGCCGCACGCTGTCCTCAGACATCAAGCTCCGCGGCGTTTATACGGCAGCCTGATCGCGTAGTCTATCGTCAACGGCGCGTGGTCCGAGAAACGCTCATCTTTATAAATAGCCACGCGCTTAATCGTGCTCGCCAGGGCCGGGGTCACCACCTGGTAATCGATGCGCCATCCCACGTTCTTGCTCCAGGCCTGTCCCCGGTTCGACCACCAGGTGTACTGTTCCGCTTCCGGGTTCAGTACCCGAAACGCGTCAACCAGCCCTATTTGGCCGAACACTACGTCTAACCACGCCCGCTCCTCGGGTAGAAAACCGGAATTCTTTTGATTTCCGCGCCAGTTTTTTAAGTCTATGTTCTTGTGGGCTATGTTCCAGTCGCCACAGAGGATGTAATCGCGTCCGTCCTGAGACAGGGCGGCTAACACGGGGAGCAGGCGGTCCATAAATTGAAATTTTTTGGCTTGGCGCTGGGGGCTCGAGCTGCCTGATGGCAAGTACAGCGAGATCAGGCACAGGTCCCCGTAATCGACTTGCAGATAACGGCCCTCGGCATCGAAGTCTGCCCAGCCCAGACCGCTCGTGACCCCGTCGGGGTGCCTGCGTGCGTATATGGCGACACCGCTGTAACCCGGCTTCTCCGCATCGTGGAAGAAGCTGTGATAGCCCGGCAAGGATAGGATCTCGCTTGGAAATTGCGCGCGTTTCGCCTTGATCTCCTGCAGACAAACCACGTCGGCGTTCTGTTGCACCATCCAACGAAAGAATCCTTTGCGTTGCGCAGAACGAATGCCGTTCACGTTCAAAGTGATCACGCGCACGACTTATCCGCCTCCAGCGTAGGGTCTTCGGGTGAACGCTTAGGCCGACGTGGCGAACGTCTCAATATGCGTTCGCTCGCAGACCTCACCAGACCGTTTGCTATGCTAAGTAGATGAGCACGCATTGCAACCAAGGAGAGCGATCACCATGCCGATAATACGCTGCGAAGTTCACATCGCGCTGCTGGCCTTCAGCGCCTTGTTCGCCGCCACCGCCGAGGCCCGGATCAAGTGCTGGACTAACAACGAGGGGGTTCGAGAGTGCGGCAATGCCGTACCGCCCGAATACGCCCAGAAAGAGCATCGGGTGCTCAGCGAAGATGGGGTGGTGATCGAAAACCAAAAGCGTGCCAAGACGGAGTCCGAGCTCCAAGAAGAGGAAAATCTTGTGCGCGAGAAAGCGGAGCAAGAACGGCTGGCGCGAGAACGAGCGGAACGCGACCGTGTGCTGCAGGAGACCTTCGCCAGCGAAGACGATCTCAAGATGGCCTTGGACGGAAAGCTCTCTACCATTACCTCACAGATTAAGCTGCGCGAGAGCCACATCGAAAATCTCAAGTCCAATCTTAACGAGCTTGTCTCCGTGGCGGGCGATATGGAGCGGCGGGGTGAAAAACCTAACGCTAGGGTAGTGCAGGACATCGATAATGTCCGCCGCCAGATCCAAGAAAGCGAAAACTTTATCAACGCCCAATACACGGAACAAGAGTCCTTAAAGCAAAAGTTTGCAGCCGACTTGAGGCGACTGCGGGAGCTGCGGGGACAAGAGCCATGAGTTCTGTTGAGCGCCGCAGGGGCGCGCCGCATGGAAAATCGAATACGTTAGCGCGTCGCTCAATTCCCCCCTTTACCAAAGGGGGGCGAGGGGGGATTTCCGTAAGGCACCCTGTCATTCATGCGGAAGTCGAAGCCTGATTTCGGGCACTATGCGCCAGCCGCAAGCGCCCCTACAACGGATCGCGCCGAATCAGGGTGCCTACGCCCGAATCGGTGAAGATCTCTAGCAGCACCGCGTGCTCGATGCGCCCGTCGATGATGTGTGCCGAGGCGACCCCGGCACCTACCGCCTCCACGGCGGCGCGAATTTTGGGAAGCATCCCTCCCTTTATCACCCCTGTGCTGATCAAAGCCTGGACCTCCGCCGAGTTAAGACCTGTCAATACCTGCCCGTTATGGTCCAGGATCCCAGCGGTGTTGGTCAGCAGGATGAGCTTTTCGGCACGCAGCACCTCTGCTATCTTTCCCGCCACCAAGTCGGCGTTGATGTTATACGACTGGCCGCCCTCGCCCACCCCAATCGGCGCGATGACGGGGATGAAGTCACCCTGGATCAAAAGGTTGACCACGGCGGTCTCTATTTTATCTACCTCGCCCACGTGTCCGATGTCGATGATCTCGGGCGCCTCCATTTCCGGAGAGTGGCGCTGAAACACGAGCTTTCGTGCCCTGATCAAGCCGGCGTCTTTGCCCGTAAGCCCTACCGCCATGCCGCCATGCCGGTTGATCAGTTCTACAATTTCTTTGTTGACCAGTCCTCCCAGCACCATCTCCACCACATCCATGGTCTCGCTGTCGGTTACACGCATGCCGTCAACGAAATGGGTCTCCTTGCCTATGCGTTGCAATAAATCGCCGATCTGAGGGCCCCCGCCATGCACCACCACGGGATTCAAACCCACCGTCTTCATCAGCACGATGTCACGCCCGAACCCTGTCTTAAGACCCGGTTCCACCATCGCGTTGCCGCCGTATTTCACCACGATGGTCTTGCCCACAAAACGGCGAATGTAGGGGAGCGCTTCCGTCAGGACCCGGGCAACGCCCATTGCTTCGGTCTTATCGAGTGGCATCTTGCACCGAAAGTGAATTTTGTTAGGCGGCTATAAGACAATAGCGCGGCAAATTGGTCACAGCGTAGTTTATTCTAGTTCTAGGACCTCGGCAGGATCACACGAAGTCCTATTGAAGTAAACGCTTTGATCAAAGGGACGACAAGCAATTGCGCGTAGCACTTGCTCAGTCACCTCAAGCGCAGCGCGTGGTTGCGGCCGGGCAGGCTACTGCTCGTTAAGTGCGAGCCAGCTTTCTAGCTGATGCGGCTTTAGCGCGCCACTTACCGACACCCGTATGTGATCTGCGGCATAGAAGTAGCTCCGCGGTAACTCTCCGTACCAAGCGGCATCGATCTCGTAGCGCAGGAGCTGGGCATTGGGCTCTCCGAAAATCCAGGATTCGACCTTGTCTAGGCCGCTTTTATGCAATACCTTTTGGGCCGCTTGCACCTGCGAGTCATCGTCGGTGGAAATCAAAACGAGCCGCAGCCGGGGATTCTCCTGATGAATCTTCCCGAGCAAATCCAACTCTGCCCGGCAGGGCGGGCAGTCCAAGGACCACAGCGCCATGAGAAACGCCTCCCTATCGTGGTTGGCCAAAATCGTCGACAGGCTCCCAGAGACAAACCGCCGTATGGTGTTCGTTTCCGCTCGTGGCGCCGCCGCAAGAGATAGAAACACAGCGAGCGCTATCAAGAAAGAGCTTGCCCTAATCGCAGATCGAAGCTTGAGGGCTATGGGGGGGATGGCAATGGTGACGAATTTCTTCGGGTACACCTGATCGTACTCAATATGGTCGGGTGTCCCTTTATAACCCAAACGCTCATGTTTGAACATGCGACAAATTGTCGCACCCTGCTGTTCTTGGCTGGGAGCCTGGTCCAACAGGCTCTTAGGCATGGCGGCTCAGCGCCCAAGCTACATGTTCACGCACCAGAGCCGACGGATGGTGCTCCCTGGAGCGCAAAGCGCCGACTACCTCGGGCAGGCTTGGCGCATTACCCAAGGCAACCGCGATATTTCTCAACCAGCATTCATACCCAATACGGCGGATCGCGGAACCCCGAGTGCGCTGATCAAACTCCGCTTCGCTCCAGGCGAACAAGTCAGCTAAGCGGGGGGCGTCTAAACCGTGGCGCGGAACAAAATCCCCTTCCGCGCTGGCGCGCGCAAACCGATTCCAGGGACAAACCAACTGGCAATCATCGCATCCGAAAATGCGGTTCCCAATCAAGGGTCGCAGGGCCTCCGGAACGGTGCCGCGCAGCTCTATAGTCAAGTAGGAAATGCAGCGGCGCGCATCCAGGCGGTAGGGTCCCACGATGGCCCGAGTGGGGCAGACCTCGATGCAGGCTTGGCATTTTCCGCAGTGTTGGGCACTGGGCCCATCATCCAGAGGTAAGGGCAGATCGGTATAGATCTCTCCCAAGAAAAACCACGAGCCGGCTTCGCGGTTGATCAGATTGGTGTGCTTTCCTATCCAGCCCAAGCCCGCGTTTCGGCCCAGGGCCTTTTCCAGCACCGGGGCGCTATCGACAAAAACGCGGTAGCCGAAGACGCCAACCCGGCGCTCGATACGCCGCGCCAGCGCCCGTAAGCGCCGACGCAGCACTTTGTGATAATCCCGCCCTAAGGCATAGCGCGATATGTAGCCAAGGCTCTGATCGCGCAGCACCTGCTCAGCGTCTGCCGCCGTGGGCGGAAGATAATTCATGCGACAGGAGATCACCCGCAGGGTGCCCGGTATCAGCTCAGCAGGACGGCTGCGCTTGCGGCCGTGCCGACGCATGTAGCTCATCTCCCCATGATAGCCTGCCTGCAACCAAGCCGTGAGGTGCGCTTCGTCTTGGGGTAGGTCGATTCCCGCGATGCCCACTTGCTGGAAACCAAGCTCAGAGGCCCAGCGCTGTATATCCGGGGTCAGCGTTCCCAATTCGTCCCCAAGGCCTTTTTGTTCACTCGGCATCGGCGGCGTGCTCAAACAAACGAGGTGACAGTTCTTGCCATAGATGCTCAAATGCAAGCGCCGAGCGCGAACGAGGTGCAAAACACGCAACCGGCAAGCGGTGTTCGCCCATCGCCTCCACCTCGCGCGCATAGGGGATCGCCGTGCGTGCGAGCTCCGGGTGTTGGCGGGAGAAGGTCTCTACCACGCTACGGTGCAAGCCCTTGCGGCGATCGACCATAGAGAAGAACGGGATCACGGTCGCTTCTTCGCCGCTCTTGCACTGCAAAAAATCCTTAAGCTGAGCATACGCCCGCAACGACAGAGGCGAGGGGATCAACGGGACCAGCAACAGATCGGCCGCGTTAAAAACGTTTTCCGACGCCAAAGAGATGCTGGGCGAACAATCGAGCAACACGCAATCGTACTCGATGCCTAGGGATCCCAGTTTCTCCCGCAGCCGCCGCCGGCGTTGCTTCTTTGCTGCCAGCAAAAGATCGAGCTCGCGCAGAGTGAAATCCCCCGGCACCAGATCGAGGTTGTCAAAATCCGTGCCTTTGATAACAGACCCGAGCCGGTTGTTCGCTTTAAACAAGCGCTCGCTACCACCTCGGACTTTCGGTTTGATGCGGAAGTAGTAAGTCGTCGCGGCTTGCGGATCCAAATCCCATATCAGGGTGCGCAAGCCCGACCGCGCCGCGAAATATGCGAGGTTTACCGCTGCCGCGGTCTTCC
>JBOHHR010000406.1:0-3507 GCA_050725475.1 Gammaproteobacteria bacterium
GTTCGGCGACATATCCGAAGAGCGCCTCGGGGTTCGAGTCGACCATGTCGTTGAAAGCACTGAGCGGCGAGAGGCGTACGCCAACGCGCCCGGGTCCCCACACCCCGATGACGGCCTCGACGGCCTCAAACAGAAAGTGTGCCCGATTCTCCACTGAGCCGCCGTAGCGGTCGGTGCGGTGATTGGTGCCATCGCGCAGGAACTGATCGATGAGGTAGCCGTTGGCCGCGTGGATCTCGACCCCGTCGAAGTTGGCCGCAAGGGCGTGCTGAGCGGCGCTGCGGTACTGATCGACCACGCCCGGGATCTCATCGAGCGCGAGGGCGCGCGGCGTCACAAAGGGTTTCGGTCCCTCGTAGGTGTATGCCTTGCCCGCCGGCTTGATCGCCGAGGGGGCAACGGGCAGCGCTCCATCGGGTTGCAATGAGGGATGGGAGATCCGACCCACGTGCCAGAGCTGTAGAAAGATGCGACCATCCCGCTGGTGCACGGCCTGAGTCACCTGCCTCCACCCTTCCACCTGTGCCGCATTGTGGATCCCCGGAGTGTGCGGATAGCCCACGCCCTGGGGTGAGATCTGCGTGGCCTCGGTGATGATAAGTCCCGCTGAGGCGCGCTGCGCGTAGTAGCGTGCATTCATCGCCTGCGGCACATTGCCCGGGCCTGCGCGGTTGCGAGTCAAGGGCGCCATGACGATGCGGTTCGGCAACACGTAGCGCCCAAGCCGCAGGGGTGTGAAAAGATCCGTGTCCGTGAGTCGGACCGCTTGCGCGTTGTTCATCTGTTAGCTCCTTATCGTCAAGAGGGAACCATGAAACACCAACTACGGGAGATCCTACTTGCGCATCGCTCTTTGATAATCTAGTCTCCCGGAACAAGATTGTTCGTGCATGATGATTAATTGAGAGACGCTTGGACGATCTGACCGACATCGTGGTCTTCGTGCGGGTAGTGGAAGCGAAGAGCTTTACCGCTGCCGCGGAGCGGCTGGGGATCGCCAAGTCGGTGGTGAGCAAGTATGTGACCCGGCTCGAGGAGCGGCTTGGTGCGCGGCTCCTCAACCGCACCACCCGACGCTTGAGCCTGACCGAGGCAGGAGCCGCGCTCTATGAGGGCAGCCGCTTGGCGCTCGAGGAGATCGCCATCGCTGAGCGCTGCGTGAGCCATGTTCAAGCGGCGCCACGCGGGTGGCTCAAGCTCAACGCGCCGATGTCCTTCGGGATCCTGCACCTCGGCCCCGCGCTGCCCGAGTTCCTCACGCGCTACCCAGAGATCACGCTCGATGTGAGCTACAACGACCGCTTCGTCGATGTCATCGAGGAAGGCTATGATGTGACACTGCGGATCATCACCGCGCTTCCGGATTCGACCTTGGTGGCGCGCAGCCTCACACCCATCCGTTTCGTGGTCTGTGCCGCACCGCTTTACTTGGAGCGCGCCGGGGTGCCCGAGACGCCTGAGGATCTGATCCGCCACAACTGTTTGCTCTTCACCCTCACGAGCGGCAACGAATGGCACTTCAATGGGCCCGGTGGCAAGCGCAGCGTCGCGGTGTCGGGCAGCTATCGGTCCAACAACGGCATGGCGATCCGGGATATGCTCTTGGCGGGGATGGGAGTCGCGCGTACCCCAACCTTCATGGTGGGCGAGGCACTTCAGAGCGGCGCGCTCATCACGGTGCTGGACAATTATCCAACCGAATCCTCGACCCTCTACGGGGTCTACCCGCACAACCGGTATCTCTCGCCCAAAGTGCGGGCGTTCGTTGGATTTTCTTGCCGAGCGCTTCGCGCCGCCCGCCCCGTGGGATCGAGGCACGGCAGTGGTGCCGGATCCCGCATGAAGTAGAACCCACCATTACCGGTTGCCCGCGGAGTGCTGCCGCGAAGGGCGCACGTTCCCCTCGTCCCGAAGCTCTCGGCCGCGCACCACCTCAACCTCGGCTCATAGTACCAAACTTCCAGACATGGCCTTGGAGATCACGGCGGGGTGAAAGCGCGGCACCCACAGCCCCTCGTTGATTACCATGAACTGTTTATTCCGAGAGAGCTTGAAGGTGCGTACGAGATGAGCTTGAGCTCGTGCGCGTTCCAGATCCGGCCTCGACAATGCGCTCAATAGCCTTCTCGGAGTGCTGCCTTTTGCGACCACGGCCCGGTTCGTCTTCGAGCTCAGCCTCTGTCATAATGTCTGGGGCGCATTGGTATCGAATCGTATTAAGCTTGTGCAGCATTGATTTGGCCTCTAAAGGAGAACGGTTGGGCGCTGCACCTCACCCAAAGGAGAATCCAGGACAATCTATGTCCTCAGGCTTAAGCATCAATCTCGCGTTAAGCTTCGTTTTGTCGTCGCTTTGACCATAGGGACGGCGACTGCGTCTCCTGACGAGGCTCCCGGCGGCTTCTCAACGCCGTCATCGCCTAAACGCCTTGTAGTTCTCGATTTCAAATTAACGGGCGATCTCGGAGGCCGTAATTTCGAAGCCGCACACCGACAGCGCATCCGAATGGCCAGTGAAAAACTGCGTGACGAGCTTAAACGTAATCAGCTGTATCACGTTGTGGATGATGCAGGGGCGTTAGCTGTCATTGAACGTTGGAGTTCAGAGCAGAACCTGCATCATTGCAATGGCTGTGAACTAGATATGGCCAAGCAGCTTGATGCCGAACAAGTCTTGGTGCCATGGGTTTTTCGAATGAGCAACCTTGTCCTAACGATGCATGTTGAGATCCGGGATGTCGCCACAGGCCGAATATTAATGAAAAAGGCGCTGGATTTTCGCGGGGATAATGACATCGGATGGACGCGCGCTGTCGCGTATTTGATAAGAGATATGAAGGATCACGGAACATGAAATCGTGACCCCGATTGATGATACCGAAGAATCCGAAGAATCCGAAGATGTGCTGCGGTTCTGGTTCCCCCAACGGAACGGCGATCATGCGGCGATGGTGCGCCAATTCGCATGGTGGTTTCGCGGAGGAGCGGACTCGGCCATCGCGGAGCGGTTTCCACTACTGCTGGAGCGAGCGACGCGAGGTGAACTCGACCACTGGTCGCACAGGCCAGGAGCTCGGCTCGCGCTCATCATCGTCCTCGATCAGTTCTCCCGATCGCTCTATCGGGGCACTGCGCGGGCGTTTGCGCAAGATCAGAAGGCCCTCGCTCTAGCGCTTCAAGGAATCGAGATCGGTCACTACGCGGCCCTTGAGACTCTGTGGGAGAAGACTTTTTTCTTCTTACCCTTGGGGCACTCCGAGGATCTCACGCACCTGGAGCTAGCGGTCAAGCTGGCTGAGGAACTCGTGGAACAGGCGCCAGCGGAGCTACATAGGGTGCTGGAGCACTCGGCGGCGCAAGCCCGTGGACATCGAGACGTGATTGCCCGCTTCGGTCGTCATCCTCATCGAAACGCGGTCTTAGGGCGGCAATCAACCCCGGAGGAACTCGCCTACCTGGCCAGCGGCCAACTCGTACATACGCGTGCGCTGCCACGGTAGCAATCGG
>JBOHHR010000407.1:0-2448 GCA_050725475.1 Gammaproteobacteria bacterium
CTAAGCTGAAGTTATACCAGAATCACGTACCTCTATTCACCCGGTTCCAGATTGAAAGCCAGATCGAATCTGCGTTTGACCGAGGAGTTAGCTTGCCGTCCGGTGGTTCGATTGTGGTAGCGGCCACAGAGGCGCTCGCAACGATCGACATCAATTCTGCCCGGGCGACACGGGGCAGCGATATAGAGGAAACCGCGCTCAATACCAATCTCGAAGCCGCCGACGAGATTGCACGCCAACTCCGTTTGAGGGACCTGGGGGGGCTGATCGTCATCGACTTTATCGACATGCTCAGCCAGAGGAGCCAGCGCCTTGTTGAGAACCGTATGCGCGAAGCGCTCAAAATGGACCGGGCCCGGGTGCAGATCGGCCGCATCTCGCGATTTGGCCTGCTCGAGATGTCACGCCAACGGCTGCGGCCTTCCCTGGTGGAGGCGAGCCACATCGTTTGCCCGCGTTGCAACGGCCAAGGGGCAATTCGAACGGTGGAGTCACTGGCGCTTTCTATCCTTCGTGTTATCGAAGAGGAGGCCATGAAAGAGGCTACGTCGAGAATAGTCGTGACCTTACCTATCGATGAGGCGACGTTCTTATTAAATGAAAAGCGCGGTGATATCGTTGGGATAGAAGCACGGCACCAGGTCCTTGTCCTATTGGTGCCAGATCCGAAGCTCGAAACACCTCACTACGTCGTCAACCGCATACGCGCCTCAGAGCTGGGCACGGAGGTCAGCTATCAGCTCGTGCCTTCAGCGCAGCCAGCGGCGGGCGAGACACCGAGCACAGAGAAGAGACCGCGCCTGCAAGAGCCAGCCGTAAAGCACCTCCCCAGAGAAAGCGCTAATCCAGCCGTGATGGGGCCTTCAAAACGCCAACCCGGTTTTATAAAACGCGTATTCTCTAGCATCTTTGGTGCAGACCATGAGCAGGGCGGCAAAAATGGCCCACCGCCGGAAGCCTTTCCAGCAAACGAGCCCACGCATATATTCCCTACCCCAACGACGGAGGAAGCCATATCGTCTCCAGCGATCGAGCAGACTTCAGGTTCCACCCAGAGTGCTGAGGATCCACGCCAGGGCTCAGGCGGGACACGGCCCGAACGTACCAGAAGGTCATCGGGAGGGCGTGGCAGCCGAACCCGTCGAGGTGGAAGAAGCGGCTCGGGAAACAGACGTCATCTTTCCGAACCCAACGCAAGCAACAGTCCGCCCGTGGCCACCCGTGACAATGACGAGAAGCAGCAGCGCCCGTCGCCGGCAGGAGAAGAGCGCAGACAATCAGTCAGTTATGATGAAAGAGGACGCTCCCCCGAAGGACCGGAATCGGCGCCACGTTCTGAGCCCTCGATTCCAGAGGATACCAGCCCACGCCCAATCGCAAACCCGTATCGCGCTACGGCTCCCTCATCGGAGTTCGGTGGGGATCAGCCCAGGCGCTCCCGGGACGACGCTAGAGCTTTGCCGGCTGAAGCCATGGATGACGCGTAAGCAGAGAAAAGGGAAAGCTTCGTTACGGGCTCAAGCTCATTCGTGCTCACGCGTAGCGTAAAAGCGTAGGCTGGGGTATCGTTCTATGGTCAGTTGCAGATTAACCAGAGAGGGCGCTAGATAGGCGAGCTGGCCTCCGGCATCGGTCGCTAAGCGTTGGAAAACCTGTTCTTTTAAGCGCTTAAGCTGCGACGCATCCTCGCAGGCCAACCAACGGACGGCGACGATGGCAAGCGGCTCGAAAATGCATTCAACCTGATACTCATGCCGCAGCCGCCAAGCCACAACCTCAAACTGCAATGGCCCAACCGCGCCTAGGATCAAACTGCTGCCGTCTAAGGGTTTGAATACCTGAGTCGCTCCTTCTTCGCTTAGCTGCAGCAAACCCTTTTGCAAGGCTTTATTGCGAAGAGGATTCTTAAGCGTAACCCGACGAAACAACTCGGGGGTAAAACAGGGTATGCCAAGAAACTTTAGCCCTTCTCCCTCGGTAAAGGTATCTCCTATTTGAATCGTGCCGTGGTTATACAGTCCCACGATATCTCCTGGCCATGCCTCCGTGGAGTGCTCTCGGTCCCCAGCTAAAAAAGTTAAGGCGTTGGATGTTCTCAGATCCCTCTGCAAACGCGAATGGTATAGCGTCATACCCTTAGTGTAACGACCCGAACAGACCCTTAAGAAAGCGACGCGGTCTCTGTGTGCCGGATCCATGTTCGCTTGGATTTTGAACACGAATCCGGAGAACCTATCCTCGTGGGGGTCAACCAGACGGCTCAGCGTGTCTCTCGCCCGCGGTGCAGGGGCGTTCTCTACGAAACTGTCTAGAAGTTCCTTAACGCCGAAGTTATTCAACGCGCAACCAAAAAAGACTGGCGTTAACTCCCCGTCCAAAAAGGCTTGCTTATCGAATGCGCAACCCGCCCCAGAAATCAAGTCGATGTCCTCGTGCAAGGTCTTGAGA
>JBOHHR010000408.1:0-2377 GCA_050725475.1 Gammaproteobacteria bacterium
TGCCAGATCGGGCTCATCCGTGGCCGCCAGCGCCGGCTGCTCCGCAATCGCCGGCTGTAAAAGAGCACGGCCCTGAAGATGGCCACACACGGCCAGCAGATTGGGGGCGGGAAGAATGGTTGCGCCATCGGCCAGGATGCCCTCTTTCGCGTTATCTTCCGGAACGACCAGACTGCGCTTCGCTCCCGTGCTCGCAGCGCCGTAGTCAGCGCCCCCGGCGAAGCTCACCGGTCAGGGCGAGCTCGCCGATGAATTCATGCACCGCTAGGTGGACCAATACGGCTATTGCAATTTTTCTTTGCCCTGGTTTATCCTTCGCGCCGACGCCAACCCAGACGGCATAAAAATCGTAACACTTCTGCCGTTGGTGGTAATGGAAGGGTCGTTGATAGCGTAATAGGACCAGATCCCTAGCAGCGAGTTTTCAGCTAGACGGTACATTCCGGGTGGGCCGGTCGTGTTCCGGCCTGTAGCGCTTAAATATCCATCGATTTCCAACGCCTTTCCGCAAACCCGTGGTCTCGGGAGGGATAATCTCGGGAGGGGTGAGAGTTATGGACGGTAGATATGGATCGATGGATAGCGTGCGCCGCCGAACGCGCCACGGACAAACTCACCACGGCCGCGAAACGGGGCCTCATTTGCGCTTATCTTCGCGGTTGCGCTCTGCCCAGCGGCGCTGACAAACAACAGGCATTTCCCTTCTGTTATTGCCAGGAGCACGCAGCTTTACGTGCTCCCCCGCGCGTTTCTTTCCCGCAGAAACTTGCTGATCACCTCCGAGCGTTCTTCACCGGACGCCGTTTGCTCGTCCGCCGCCTAATCACCGCCCGCGCTCTGCACCAAGGGGCTCTTCATTTGGAGCAAATCCGCGGAGGACCGAAATGATGCTTCCCTCGGAAATCATCGTCCCCGTCTTCGATTACATCGCGCGATGTGGTGTCGAGAACGAGCTCGCCAACCGGGTGACCATCTGACGGATTCCCCAATAAAAGCGTTCAAGTTTGAGTACCTTGGCGTCTGATCTTACCTGTAAAGACCCTTTCATTGCGGCGAATGGCCAAGCGGATGATGTTTCAAGAGTGACGATCATGTCCTCACTAAGCCCGTTTCCGTTCGGCTGTGTCAGGCGCTTAATTTTAAGCGCGTAACCCAACGATGCACCATGTGCACTTCGACGCTGGTTTGTCCATAGACCCAATCGATGCGTCAAAGGACCTCGAAACTCATCGTAGAGTGCCTTGGCCCCTTCCCGGCGCTCCTTTTTGTTTATGGGTGCGTTCGGCTCAAGATCCCAAGGATACAAATCGACCAATGCTCCAACAAAGGCATACTCATAGGTGCCTCTTTTCTTTCTGGATGGTTGATAGAGAGTAGTGGAGAGTCCACTGACCGCCGCTAACAGCACGTGAGCCATGGCGAAATTGCAGCCTGCTGTGAGGCCTTGCTCCTTTAGTGGTAGCCGCAGCATGTTGTGGACATCGTTGAAATACAGCGTTTCAAGTGGCCCCCGGATAAAGGCCAGCACATGCGGGTAATGGGAGAGGTTTAGTGTTAAGCGCTGGTATGCCATTTAAAATGAGGTCGACGTTGTTTGGAAAAAGCTCCCTTGATAATAGAGGTAGGGGGCCGGCCCTCTCTCAATACCGCACCTTAAACGTTGGACTGTCCTCTGGCCTCGTCTTCCGCCGATCATAGAGCCGCGTGGTTGCAATATTCGCATGCCCGAGCCACTCCTGCACCTTGGCGATATCCGCCTCGTGGTCGAGCGCATTGGTGGCGGCCGTCGCCCGCAGTGAGTGGGCACAGAGGCCGTCTATGTTCAAGCCAATTCCCTTGGCGTAGCCGAGCACCACCCTGTACGCCCCATCCAGCGTGATCGCCTCATCCAGCGTTCCACCTCGGCTATTCTTCACCGGTCGGAAGAGGGGAGCGCTCGGAGTGCTTCCTTGTGCGCTCGCCTCCACGTACTCGGTGACGAGCTCGGCCGTGCCCGGATGCAGGGGAAGATAGCGCACCTTCCCGCCTTTGCCATGCACCCGCAGATGCGGCACACCTCGCCGCTGCTGGATGTCGCGCACTTTGAGTGTGCAGAGCTCCTCCCGCCGGAGCCCGTGGTAGAGGAGCAGGGCAGGCGTTGAGATAAAGCTCCAAAATGCACAATATCATTTCGACAAGATGGACCGGTCACTTCAACCGCCGGAACAAACTACGAACAATGTCGTTCTGGAAGCCTCGGGTGCGATCATTGACACTGGTTGGCAGCGATCATTCTACGCACACTTTGATGCCTTCTTGTCGGCGACTCGGAGCGTTCCGTGGATAATTCAATGTTGCTTTGGCGCAGACCTAGCCAACAACGTGATGAGGGATTGGT
>JBOHHR010000409.1:0-2780 GCA_050725475.1 Gammaproteobacteria bacterium
GGGGGTAACCCCTTTTGCTTTTTCATTTTCGCAGGCCCTCGAATTCAATCGATTCAGCCTCCCCTTCCCCATGCAACACTTTATCAATTGCTCCGACCGTTGTCACCGGTCGGCGATCCTTGCCGTACCAATAGGGAATGCGGTGCTGCCGCAGCCAGCGGGCGATATCGCCGTCGCGTTCATAACCCAGCCACCGCGCGAGCGCCTGGGCATCGATTAACGCATCACTCACTGCTGGTCACCCCAGAATGATGCGGATGGCTTGGCGGATCAGCTCTTTGGCGCTGTCTTTGAGCAGATCGCCCGTGGCCTCGATGAGCGTATCGGCGAGGGTTTGGGACATGGGAGCGAACATGGCGTCTGGCATGAACCACGTCTTTTGCAGGGCCGCCAGTGTCTTGTTGGTCAGCACCAAGGCGTCGCTCCCCAGCTCACCTTTAACGTAACGTAGATACCCCTCCTCGGCGAGAAATTGGATCGCGGCACCGTAGACGGTATGGCGGCTGTCCCGGCGCTCGGTCTCCTCGGGCAGCAGATCCTCGTGGGCGTCGAGCTCCGCCACCTTGACCATGGCCGGAACCGGGAAGCGTTGATATAAGTGGGCCAGGATCAACGCCACGCCACGGTTGAAATCATCGATGTTCTGGGCCATTGTCTCTCATTTCACCCGGATCACCGGCTGGCAGAAACACTTCCTGTGGTCCTCGGGATGCTCACGCATGGCCGTGCCGGCGCGCCACCAGAAATAGGACAGGGCCTCGCCCACCGGAAACGCCAGATCCTGCAACGAGCGTTGCCGCGAGCGCCAAATGGCCGCGCGTTGCCTCACGTCCGGCTCAACACGGCTGAGCGAAGCTTCATGATCGGACCATAGGAAATAGGCCCAGCGGGCGGCGTCGTAGGACAGCCGAAGGTTTTCCGGCAAGTCTCCATCCGGCCACAGCTCTTCGCCATAAACCACGATCGGCGGGTGATTCTGGACATTGACCGCTTTCTGGTCTCTCTGGCGCAAGGCTTCGACCCGAGCGGCCAGCGCCTCTTCCTTGGGGCGGTTCATTTCGCGGCGGAATAAGCTAAAGCACGCGTTGCCCTTGTCCCGTTGCCGGGTCGCAAAGACGGGGCGGCAAATGCGCTCGATGACAGCGAGATCGGCTTTGAGCTTCTCGAATCCGGCCGCCTTGCCCAGGTCGTATTCGTCGGCGAACGGTGAATTGAGCCACGGCAGCACCAGGCGGGCGTTCGGCTTATAAACGCAGGCATTGGTTGGCAGCGCAACGCGCCCACGCTCGAAATACCCCAGCGCGAACTTCGCGATCTCGATCCCGTGGCGCTTGCCCGCGAGCTGGTTCCACACCGTGCGGGCATTAGGGTTCGAGAAGGCGGTTAGGATCGCGGCGCCAAGCTCGCCCCAGCGCTCAAGAGCGGCATTCTTGGCGGATATCGCCACCGGCGGCGGCACGTCGCTGTCATCGGAGGGCGTTTTTTCGCAACTCGGCTCGGGGGATGGCGCCTCTTTCGGCGCTTCTGGGGCGGGGTTTTTAGCTTCGGCGGGTAGAACGCCTTCTCGTTCGGCGTTTGCGGTAATTACCGCAAACGATTCAATCTCCCGGATCTCGGGGATCGGCTCGCCGCCGGTCAGCTTTATGGTCTCCTGGACCAGCTCCAGCAGATAATCGGGCGTGACCGCTTTGGTCGCTAGCCGGGCCAAGAGAGGCTCAATTTGTGGCCGCCTGCAGGCGAGGCGTATCGCGGCCTGCCGATACCATCGATTAATCTGCGCCGCCCACGGTTGGCGCTCGCACCACGCGCCGAACTCCTGATTTGATGGCATGACCCGACGAGCCGCTAATAAGCGCTCGCCGATGTCCAGCCAGCCCTTGCGGGCTTCATCCACTCCGCGCTCAACGCGCTCTAAGGCGGCGCCTATGGCCACACTGCACTCTTTCAGTTCCAGCTTTTCGCTGTAATCAATAACCGCTGCGTTCATGATGTTTCCTGCTCCATTTGAAAACCCGACCGCCCCTCCTCGGCCGGGGCTTTGATTGCGGATTAGTGGTTGCTCTTGCTGGTCTCGACCAACGGGATCCCGTCACCAATCGGATCCGGCGGCAGATCGTCCGGGCGCTGGTAGGACACCAGATCCTTCGGCACCCGTAACGCCTGACGCTTCTTCTCGCGCCAAAGGTAATTGCAGTGCAAGGACAGCGCGATCTTTTGATTGGTGGTCATGCCGCGCCTGGCCTTGGCCCGCCGATCGCGCAGCAACAAGCTCGCTCCCTGCTCGATGGGATGATTCTCACCCTCGCCGATACCAAGCTGGAAGGTGGAGAGGAAGGAACCGACCTCCGACAAACTCCAGCCACCGGAGAGCATTAAGAAGCCAACGGACGCCGCTGTATTGAGATTCAAGCAGCACTCATAGCTCGCGGGCATGGCCTGGCTTTCCGGCTTCTCCATCGAGCTTTTGGCTTGCCCGATAGCCCTGGCCAGATTTTGTGCGTGCAACTCCGCTTGCTCCACAATCTGAGCGCGATCCAGGGGAACGACGGGAGCCCTGTCCTTGTTCAGCTTTTGCTGGTAGTTAACCGCCGTCTTGATGACCGCCTGACGAATAGAAACATCGCTTGCGCCGTGCATGTGCAGGATGTCGGCCGCCGAGCGCGGATTGCCCGCATCGTAGGTGTCCCTCGCCTCGACCGCCTCGCCGAACTGCACGCCGAAGCGCACCGGGGCGCCGTGGATCGCAAGCCCAAGAAAGCGGTGCTGGCCGTCGCAAATGC
>JBOHHR010000410.1:0-5983 GCA_050725475.1 Gammaproteobacteria bacterium
GATCAAGCCAGCTCTGCAAATGTGATCCTATTGTACGGCCCGGCCTACAGTTGCACAATCCCGCATCGCAAACGCATGGCGTTTATCGCAGAAACGGGATCCGTTTGGCGGTCCAAAAGTACCGGCGCCAGTACCCTGAACGCAGGTTCGATACGGTAACCCCTTGCGAAGAGGAGGCGTGGATAAACTCTCCAGCGCTAAGATAGATCCCCACGTGACGGGGATACGATGGGGGCTTGAAGAAAACCAAATCGCCCGCTTCGAGCTCCGCATCGGATACGCGATAGCCTAAGTCTGCTTGCGCCGCGCTCGTTCTTGGTAGAGTGATCCCAAAAAGCTCCTCGTACACGTGCATTACAAAGCCCGAACAGTCGATTCCACGCCAGGATTCTCCACCGAATTGATACCGCGCCCCTTGCCAGTTGGAAAGTTTATCTCGTAGCAAACGCTCAAGTTCTCCGTTACGGCCTGCCAAAGCTTCACCGTAAACGTCCGATTTGGAAACGCTTCGCTTTGCGGGGCTGGCGCAAGCGGATAACACAAGTATGATGCTGAACGGTAATACAGTGGTTATGAGCAGACTCGTCGTATCCCGGAGAACGTGGCTGAAAAACCTGTTCATACGCCTTGTCGCTTGAGCCGAAGCAAATGACGAAATGCAGTTCCTCGTGTGCGCCCGAGCGTTTGGTTCTCCCTAGAATAAGATCCTTCCATCTATATTAACACGGACCGACCTTCCCATTGAAATCAATGGGATATATTATACTTTTAAAATTTGTAGTAACCAAGACGCCGTGAAATGCCGTGCCCTTAAACTCAACGTACAAGCGCTGCGTGCGGCACGCGACTGCTTCTTGGGCGGGGTCACGATAGGGGAGAAGCTTTCTCGCTTCAGGTCATCGCGGTAACGCGATAACGGCGTCGTGGCCGAAAAAAAGGGGCTTCTGCTGGGCATTCATTACGGGAACATCAGGTCCGGTTGTATGTATCCTGCAACCGAACGATGTCGTCCTCCCCCAGATACGAGCCGGACTGCACTTCAACCAGCTCCAACGGAATGGTTCCTGGGTTCTCCAATCTGTGCGTCACGCCAACCGGGATATACGTCGACTGATCCTCCGAGAGCAAAAATTGCTCCTCACCGCGAGTCACCCTGGCGGTGCCTTTAACGACCACCCAGTGTTCTGCGCGGTGATGGTGCATCTGCAGGGACAAAGAGTGGCCTGGGTTCACCGTGATGCGCTTCACCTGAAATCTATCACCGGCATCAACTGCTTCGTAAAAGCCCCATGGCCTCCACACGCAACGGTGCATTAACCCCTCCTCGCGGCCCTTGGTCTTGAGCCATTCCACAACGCGCTTTACGTCCTCCGCCTTATCCTTTAGAGCCACTAAAACGGCATCGGCTGTTTCGACGACAACGAGGTTGTCACACCCCAGCGCTGCGAGAAAACGATGCTCGGAAATTAGGACATTATCTCTGGAGTCGATGGTGCACACATCCCCCTTGACCACGTTCCCGCTGCCGTCTCGTTCCGCCACATTCCATAGGCTCGACCAAGATCCGAGATCCGACCAACCCGCGTTCAAAGCGATTACTGACGCTTTAACGCCCCCTTTGCCAGCGATCCTTTCCATCACGGCATAGTCTATGGAATCAGAAGGACACGCTTCGAAAGCTTCCTTTCCGGTACGGAAGAACCTACCATCGACGGCACCGCCCGCAAAGGCTTGCTCGCAAGCTTGCAGGATTTCCGGCCGATGTTTACCGATAGCTTTTAACCATACCGAAGCCTTCAGCATGAAGATTCCGCTGTTCCACACGTAGTTGCCTATATCCAGATAGAACCTCGCCGTTGCCGCATCCGGCTTTTCAACGAACGCGTCCAACTCCTTAGCCGTGAGGCCGCCTGAGTCTTGCTCTGCGATTGACTTACCCAAACGGATATATCCAAAACCCGTGTCGGGTGCTGTGGGGATTATCCCAAAGGTATTCACAAAGCCCTTCTGGGCACAGTGGTAACCCATCAAAACGGCCCTTTGGAACGTTGAAACATTCCCTATAACATGATCTGCAGGCATTACCAACATGGTCGGGTCTGCGTCCGCTTCTCGCAATGCAAGTGCTGCTACCGTCAACGCAGGCGCGGTATTGCGCACCGCGGGCTCCAAAACGATTTTTTTCGCTCTGATCCCCAGCGCTTCCACCTGCTCCGCGACTAGAAAGCGGTGGACCTCATTGCACACGATTACCGGCAGATCCACCGGGACGCCTTCCGCTTCATCCCCTGCAGGGTCCCCGGGGAAGTCCTTCAGACGGAGCAGGGTATGCTGCAGTAACGTGTACTCGCCCATGATCTTCAGAAGCTGCTTAGGGTAGTGCTCCCGAGACAAAGGCCACAGCCTCGTGCCTCCACCCCCGGCAAGAACAACCGGTGAAATAGTCATCGATGTGCCTATGCTGCTTAACCAGGGCAAGCAATAAAAGAATAGCGCGTTGTGTTTTCAGGGAAACCGGGGGAACGTCGGGTCTAATCCGTGATCCTCGACTTCGGGATGGTGGCTCGTGATAATGTCTCGCACCTCTTCAATACGCTGTTTCGGCACATCCAGGATTAGCAAGATATGTCCTTCCTCCATGGTCTTCTCAAAGCTTCTTAACCGGCTATTCGGTGCGCTGGATCCAACCATACTCGCCACCCACGCCCCGAACAAGGCCCCGAAAAACGCTAAGATGAAAACAATACCAATACTGATCTTCACCCCGATTAACGCGGGATAATTGTATAGTAACAACCCCACAAGAATGCCCGTGCTTGAGCCCGCCACCACACCAACTTGTAACCCATGCACCAGATCGGTTTTTTGAATCACCGAAGCCTCGGGTAAGTCCTTGAGGTCTGTTCCTCTCTTACCCAGAAAATGCATGCGTTTTTCTTCGATTCGCGCTAGCAGCATATCCTTTTCGACTGCACAAGCGATATCTACATCCGGCAAAACGAAATAAAGTCTTCGATTCATCCATTCCCTACCTTATCGCTTAGCCCCTCTTTCCCCTTTTTCTTTGGATTGTAACGTGCCCTTCCGGTAAGTAGCTCGTCGTCCTTTCCCAGCAAGCCGTTTATCCCCCCCGCATCATGCGTGCACCCCTTGTTGCCTTCTCTTCGACCGTAAGAAAACCGCGACTCCTATGGAAAGTATAACGGCTCCCGCCACCAGGAGCATCGTGGTACTCCCCCCTTTGACCCCTGAAAACGCTCCGATTCCGTACCCGACCGAAAAAGGGAACAACGAAGCCATTTTCTCATGGTTGTCCCCCTCGGCCGTAACGATGCCGACGAAATATCCTGGCTCCAGAAAATTATAGTCCACCGTTATCGACCCGCCCTTGTACTTTTTGGGCGGGTAATAAAGCACCTCTTTCGCTGCCTCTCCAAGCTTATAGTCTAGGGCCGCCGTCCAGGAGTCTGTCCGCACCATCTTAAAGTCAGTATCCAACTTACGTAGCTGGGCATCCACAAAGTCCATCACGATGATCGCGTGCCCCGCCTCCGGTATGTCTTCGCAGAACTCCGTTCCGCCGCTGGTTTCCGGTTGATATCCGGTGAAGTGCATCAAATAGCTCCCGATTTTTAGCACACATTTATCGAACTCGATGCTAACACCTCCGTGCGCCCACGCATTACCCCACCAAAACAACGTCATACAAAATACCGTTGAAAGCACTTTTAGCTTTTTCATACTCTTAATCACCTTGTTTGTACCACTAACTGGTGGATTTGCTTGCATAACCGCCGCGTGTCTAATGCCAAATATGGCGTCGGAGTGCCGATGCGCGATTTTATAAAGGTTGACCCCCGCGCTCTGGTAGGAGCTTGGGGGTCTGTGTAGCTTTTGGGAATGGAGGGAGCGTATTGCCCGCCCCCTCCAAGCTTTGACAGCGACTTAGGTGAATACCGGGATCAGTGCCCCGCCGACTTCCACCATATGCTTTTGGCCGTCTGGGCCAAGGAAGAACACCAAGGCTCCGAAGCGGCTGTCCGGATCGTAGATTATGTCCGCCAGACGCTCGGTCTCCCACGCCGCGTCCGTGGCCGTGAAGGTAAGGGTACGGCTTTCACCGGGGCCGACGGTTGCGTTACCGTCCTCGATCGCCAAGCCGTCTTCGGCCAACATATTCGCCGGGTAGCCCGTGTCGTCCTCGAGTACCTCGGCATTCAGGAACCGTATACCCGCGGTTTCGAACTCAGCCAATTCCACAGGGTGGTCGTTGTCGTTTTTGACCGTTAACGTAACCTTGATGCTACGACCGGGTACGCGATACTCTGCGCGGTCCGTCGTGGCCTTGACCGAGGTGTCCTCCGGGTTTGGCTTCATGACCCCCATGACACCCGCTTGCAGCGGGATCGTGATCGGGTACCTCGCGTTGGCGCTGGTATATCCAAAGATAACCACCACCAATGTAGCTACCACGAAGCCGATACCGAACTTTTTGTCGGCATCCGTGATGATCTCGTTCTTACGTCCTTCTTGGCACGCGATAAAGCGCGGCAGGAAGGTCGGTCGCCGAGCCCACCACCAGATGAACACCCAGCCCCAAATCCACCAGAAGAAGGTCCAGAAATAGGTGGTACCGGTTTGCCAGGTTTCGATATCTACCGTCTCGCCGGTCAGCGTCTTCACCTCATGCTTGTAGTCCGCCATGTTCCCTTCTATGGTTACCCACTTGCCGGGACCGATGATCGGGCCACCGCCTTCCACGTTGATCATGGGGTGAATATGCCAGTCGCCCGGGCGACGCGCCTTCAAGACCAGCTTGAAGTCGTAGGTCTTACCCCGCTCTATCTGCACCGAACGCGGAACAAACCGCTGGTCCGCGCCCATGTACGACTCGACACGGGTTACCACCGGCCCGGGGCAGCCCACGTTCAGAAACGCCGCCCCTTCCGGTGGATCGACGGTCTCCGGCCATTCCGAGAACACGTGCACTTTACCGCTCAATTCCATGGTATCGTTGACCTTCATGCGGTCCGAGCTCCATTTCAAGTCGTGCCAGTGCAGGGTGCGCATCCGCAGAAACGCGGCCTGCGATTTCTCACCGTGGGCCGCGGCCATAGGGGCATACAGTGCGCCAAGCACTGCCATCGCTACCCCCACGACGGACCACCTCATCACATTGCTTATTTTCATGTTATCCGCCTCTCTTGATTTTATTACCGTTTATATCCACGTCCTATCTAGGTCTGCTCTACGTACTTTTCTGTGGAATACCAACGGCCAAACCAATGCCAGATGAAGTAAACAATTATGCAGACAAACCCAGAGAAGAATGCCGACACCGGCACCACGTCCTTACCGAAGGTACGGAGCGTACCCACCTCTACCATGCGAATGTACTCGGGCGTGCCCGTCTTGATGTACTGGTAGCCTTGGATGTCCGCGATGGACATGACCACGCCGTTGTAGTCGACCGGCAAATGCAGCGGCGCATACATCGGGAAGTTGGTGGGGAAGAACAACAGACCGAACCCCAAGCCGCCGACAACCGCCGTCAAGATGTAGCTGTTGGTCAACAGCAGCACGACGTCTAACCAGATAGCTTGAGCCGTCATGGCCGCAGGCCAGACATAGTTCATCGGGAAGTAGGTCCAACCCCAGAAATTAAAATAACGGTTGATCCACTCGCCGAAGATCAGGCCCAAAATAACAAAGGTCGCGCCGAAGGGGATGCGTAAACGCTCCCACAGCATGGCCTGAATAGCGGCCGGGAAGGTAATGCACATGATCGGGGTCACGGTGACCCACAGACGCCGGTCTTTCCACTCGGTCCAGAAATCCCAGTCGCCCATAGTCAACATCGCGTGCACGTGAAACCCGCCGGTCAAAATCAAAAACGCCGCAAATATCAGGATGATATCGATAGACCTCGATACCTTCACTGCTTCCGCGGCAGATCGAACAGCTGACGCACCTGCGCTCATAG
>JBOHHR010000411.1:0-3236 GCA_050725475.1 Gammaproteobacteria bacterium
TCTCTTCGGCGGCGGAGTAGATCGTGCCCGGCAGTTTCGGATGCGGCTGCTCGGTCTTGGCGACGATCGCGACGTTCGCGCCGTCGTGCGCGGCGCGCAGCGCGATCGCCTTCCCGATGCCGCGCGATGCGCCGGTGATGAGCAGCGTCTTGCCGGCAAGGCTCATAGCACCTCCGATTGGTCTACTCTTTCAGCCGAACTTCGAGAAATCCGGCTTCCGCTTTTCGAAAAACGCCGTGAATGCCTCTGTCGCCTCGGGCGAGCGGAGCAGCGCGCGCAATTGTTTGGACTCCTCTTCGAACGCCGCCTCAATCTGCGGCATCAGCGCGCGCCGCAGGAGCTGTTTGGCGATCGTGAGCGCACCGGGCGGTTTGTCGGCGAGCTTCTCCGCGGCGGCGGTTGCTACGGCGAGCAGTTTTGCCTCTGCGACAACCTCGGTGACGAGGCCGGCGTCACGTGCCTTCGCGGCGCCGAAGGGCTCACCGAGCATGAGCAGTTCCGCGGCGCGTGGGTAGCCGGCCAGCGCCGGCAGCAGTACGCTGGAAGCGCCTTCCGGACACAGGCCGAGGTTGACGAACGGCAAGTGAAATCGCGCCGAGTCGGCGGCGTATACGAGGTCGCAATGCAACAGCATCGTTGTTCCGATGCCAACCGCCGCACCGTGTACCGCGGCGACGAGCGGCTTCGCGGCATGGCTCATCACCCGCAAAAAACGGAAGCCCGGACTCTCCTCGTCGTGCGGCGGATTGGCGAGAAAATCCTGCAGGTCATTGCCGGCGCAGAACGCGTCACCCGCGCCATGCAGAAGCAGGACGCGCACCGACCGGTCCCGCTCCGCCGCGGCGATCGCGTTGGCGAGCGCCGCGTACATCTCGATCGTGATCGCGTTCTTCTTCTCCGGTCGATTGAGCTGAATGCGCTGAACCGCGCCTTCGCGCGCGGCGGCGATGTGGTTCGTGGTCATCGGCTACATGTTAGATTGGCCGCGTGCGTGAGGACAAGCATCGCCGGCGCGCGTAATCGAGCCGACTGAAGCGAGGCCAACGACGACACCGATGAGCACGGCAACCCCAATGAACACCGCGCAGCGCAAGCGGCCGAGACCCCGCGGCTGGCCCCCGGTTGGGGATTCTGCCAGATCAGTCCGGCTCGCCTGCAAGCGACGCTTGAGCTCGTCGAGGAATGTCACGACGCGGCGTTCGTAGCCCTCGTCGATCGGTGAGCCGCCCTCCCGGAAGGCGTCCTGGACCTTTGGGATCGGGAAGATCGAGGGAATGCTCGATCCCGGTGTGTTTCCTCCATACTCAGTGGGGAAACACAAGTCTGGTTCATTACAATATGGGGCGCTTGCCGACCCTTTTCGGCCATTCCCGTATATCATACCCCTTGATTGTTTGTAGCGGGGGGTTCGCTAGCTAGACAGTGATGCTAGCGGTCCATCAGGCCATCAAATAGCCCATCGATGTCGAACTCTTCGACAGATTCGGACAAGTATCGATACTCTTCCGGATCGGAAGAATCTCGGTCGGCGTGGCGCTCTTCGAGCTCATTGGCACGTTCTCGAAGGTTTGCGGCTAAGGAGCCCAGGCTCTGGCCTAAAATCTTCTCAAGTGTCTCTACCTCTCCAGCTTCTAAGTTGAGTTCATCTGCCTCACCTGCGTTGTCGATGACTGTTCGGATGGTGGACTTCGCGGCTCCGGCAAACGCTTGTCGCTGTGCTATCGTCAACACGGGATCTATTAGGGTGGCTGCCTCCGCAAGTACACGCAGCGCATTGACACTGATAGGCCACGCTTCGTCATCATTGGATAGCATCGTTGCAAGCGCTTCCCTGAGCGACTCCTCTGAGAGCTTCTTGTCGTCGTCGCTCCATCCGCTGGACTCTACAACCCACTTTCCAAGCGAGTCACTGCATATGAAACGGAATCGTCATTTGGAGCTCGATCGATGTGCTCAGCCCATCCACCTTCGTCAACACTCTGGCTCTAAGAGTCTGTGTCCTCTCGTCATTGAAATTTGCTTCCGCCTCCACTGCCAGCAACTCTTGCGTGATGTCTGCGGAATCGGGCGGATCATCACACCAAGTCAAACGGGACTCCTTCGCACCGTAGTCTCGGTAGTTAATGAGATAACCGCCTGAGACGTGCTCACAAGTGGTTGCCCTCGACCTCAAAGACGTCCAGAAAGATCCGGGTACCCCATTTGGCGAACTGACCTGGCCAGACAAGATCTTCACCTGACGTATTGACACTATGGCTTCCACGAGTCGTTGTAGCCAGGATGACTCGGAAGTCACCAACCCCTCTACGAATTCTTCTACGGACGGATTCTGAAACTGCACCACCATGAATGGCTTGGCCTTCGCGTATCTTCCGGGATACCGGTTTGTCGCAAGAAAATTGCCATCAAGTTGACGAAGCGCGTCCTCAAATTGCATAGCGAAATCTTCGACAGGCGTTCGTTCGTGTATCCTGGCAACGGCAGACCGCAGAGCGGAGAGCTCAGCTCTACCGCCAAAGCTCCATAGGACAGCCAAGACTAGTCTGGCTATAGGGCTGATGTCACGTCGGAAAGGGTGCTCCCACAGCTTGGAGGGGTCGTCGAACTCCCGCTCTACGAACGCAACGTACTCCTCGTCGCTCATCGCGCGGCTATTGGCATGTTTGCTGATGCTTTCAACGATACGCGGATTGAAATGCTTATGCGCAATTATCTGGCGATAGACACGCTTCTCCACCAGCTTCTGAAGCCGGCTGTCTGGGAGGTCAGAAAAATACAGGTGATTGAAGAGCATCTGCTCCCTATGTTCGCTCGTATAATCGGCAAGCGTTAACGTGTAGCTCAAGAGCTCGTCGGCCCGAGAGTCAAAGGCTCCGTGAACACGCTTCGCATCCTCCAGGATGTATTCGCGAGTGGTCAATATGAACCGCGGGTTCGGAGATCCTGTGGCCTTGTCGAGAAGCTCCATTAGCGAGTGGTCTTCGTTCTTCCCAAAACGCATCGAGTCGAACTGAAGAGTGCCAAGAAAGTCGTCATATAACCACAACGAGCCGCCTATCGGTGCCAGCTGCGCTGTGCACCACAGTCCAAGCATCCTCGACGTTGCTCACGACCCAAACTGGCTCGAAGCCCTCTCTCATGTAGTGACACATGAGCATCCGTGCCAGCGTGGTCTTCCCAATGCCTGGATTTCCTACAATGAGCACATGATGCCGCTCATGGAGCAGATCCAGCGC